>JALOMA010000265.1 GCA_025455735.1 Candidatus Kapaibacterium sp. | reverse complement strand
TCGACGTCCTGGACGATGCCACGGCCGATGTGCAGGCATCGCTTCCCCAGCCGCTCCTCCCTGGCCAAGCCGTTCGATTGCCGCTTCGGATTCTTGCTACAGCTGATGCCGTTCGACGCGTAGGCATCGTTGTTCGCAGTGGAGAATGCGTCGACACGATCTTCACTACCATCATCGTGGTGGTGGTGCCAAGTACCGTAACAACCGACACACTGGACCTGGGCGTTGTTCCGTATTGCCGTTTGGACAGTCTGCGGGCGGAGCGCACAAGGGCAGTGTTCAGGAATGTCGGCACCGCTTCCGCTCGCATCGACTCCATCCAGGCTGTCGGCCTGAACGTGCAATCTGGCCCCGTTGCTGGACATGTTTTCCTGCCGGGGGCCACGGCACAATGGGAGGTTGCCATCCTTGCAGAAGAGCCTCCGGCGCGACTGCGTATCTGGGTGGATGGATGCCTGCAGCCCGTTGAATGGATGCTGACGTGGACCCTGCTGCCACGGGCAGCAGATCGGGGCGATACGCTCCTCGACTTGGGAACACGTGCCAGCTGTGGTGAAACCGATACAACCGTTACCGTGCGTTATCATGCCCCGGTGGGTACCTGGGTGACGGTTGTCGATGGCAATGGTTTGGTGCTTGACAAGCGCCAATGGACGGCAGCGGACAGCACACTGGTCGTGAACGTTCGGCTTTCGAATACTGGCATGCAACGCATCGTCGTGATGGACAGCTCGATGGGCTGCGTTGACACCCTGGTGGTAACCATTCGCGGCCGCCTTGCCGGGTCGACCGTCACCGTCAACGCAACCTTTCCTGGCCGTTTGGTCTTGTGTCCCGGAGATACGTTGGCAGGAATCATCGACGTCCAGGGGCAAGGTCAGTCGATAAGTCTTGTCCGCATCGATGCTATCGACGGACTGACCATCCCAGTCACCGTTCCGCAATTCGGGCAGGCACTCCGTTTGCCGTGGCGCATCGAACCTGGCTTGGCACGAATTGTGGGCACACTTCGGCTCCACTTCGTGGCCTGCGACACCGTGGTGGAGGTGCCCGTCGATATAACGGTGGACAGCCAGGAGGCGGCCATCCAACCAGACGTCGTGTTTGAAGCAGGGAGGTTGGGAACGGCCGACAGTGCAGCGCGGATGCTGATAAACACGGGCACAGTGCCATTGACCGTAGGGACGATCGCCACTGTCGGCGGCGAATGCCGGCTCCAGCATGCCTCCCTGCCAGTAACCATCAGTCCTGGTGATGCACTTCCCATCATGATTACGTGGACGCGGCGAACTGGAGCATTCCGCGACACATTGACCATTGGATTGATCGCACCGTGTGCTGGCCAGCTCTCGCTGACGCTGCGGTCTGATCTGCGCGCCCGCACTGTTGTGCGCCTAAGCAATGAGCGCGCATCGGTAGGCAAGAACGTCGACGTAGCCATGACGGTAGATTCCGTGCCAGATGCCGAACCTGACCTGCTGCGACGTTTCCAGGCACGTGTGCGCGTCAAGGAGCGCAACGTCGTTGTGGACGCCGACAGTGTCCATGGCGGCGCCAGCACTGATGGCACAGACCATGTGGTGTTTGTTCGCGGCACATGGAACGGCGAATCGGTGCTGGCCCGTATTGCCATGGTTCCCCTGATCGGCGTAGCCGATGTCGTGGCCGTTGAGTTTGATGGTCCGGACGCATTTCGATGGCTGGACGTGGAGTCCGATGTCGACACGATCAATGGCCATCTCCTTCTGGACGACATGTGCAGTGTTCGCCGGCGGTTCCCACTCCGTTTTGACGGTCGTTTGGCCTCCATTGCCGTTTGGCCCGTTCCCGCGCGCGATCACATGACGGTCGAGCTTCCCGCAGCACCGGATCGGCCGTGGGATGTCTACCTGTGCGGCACTTCCGGCGAACGCCTTGGCGACGTGGTGCGCGTGACGGAGAAGACGAGAACGTTGGACTGTTCGGCACTGCCATCTGGGTTCGTGCACATGGTATGCGTAGCGCCCGGCAGCATCGTGACAATACCTATCGCCATCGTGCGATAGAAGCGTAGCTTTGCCTGATGCCAACCCAATGGATGACGCAACCTTTGCCCACGACAGTCGCCGAGTTGATTCCGGTTATGGACTCCATCGTGGAGGAAGCCCGCCGCGACGGTAGACGTACGGGTTATTTTGCAGCGCTGTATGCAGCAATGACGCGTTCTGTTCAGGCAGGGATTGTCAACAACGCCTTTGTGGATGCAGGCCGTATGGAACGGTTGTGCGTCGTGTTCGCCCATCGATATCTTGATGCCTTTCGGGAGTGGCGCCGCGGCGCTGCGCCCACCATGGCGTGGGCAATGGCCTTTGGCGCAACGCGCCAGTCCGACATCACGGTTGTGCAGCATCTGCTCCTGGGCATCAATGCCCATATCAATCTCGACTTGGGTATCGCAGCCCAGCAAACGTCGCCAGGCTCTGCGTTGGCCGATCTGGAAACCGATTTCGATCATATCAACGGCGTCATTGCATCGTTGATGAATACTGTCAAGGACACCCTGGCCACGCTAGCGTGGCCAGTCCGCTTTCTGGATGACTTTACAGGGAACGCCGACGACGTGATAGCGAACTTCAGCATCCGCATCGCCCGCGACGAAGCGTGGGCCTTTGCCGTACGGCTGAATGGTGATGCAACCCAGGACGTTCAGGACGCTATCCGCCGCAGGGATGACCACGTCGCTTCTCTTGCCGACAGGATTGTGCGCCCCGGATGGTTGGCCAATGTCGTACTGAAGCCCATTTTGTGGTCAGAACCGCGGGACGTGCGCCACATCGTAACCATCCTTCAGGAAATGTCCCGTTCTGTTGGTAGTCCATCCACATCATGAAAGAGACTCGCCGGTTCATAACGATTGCCACGTGCAAGGACTCCATCGATGCCCACGTTCTGCGCACCCGATTGGAGTCGGAGGGGATTTTTGTCATCCTCAAGGATGAATACACCGTTACGTGGGATCCGCTTGCAAGTAATGCCATTGGCGGCGTGCGCATTCTCGTGCCAGGCGACCAAGCAGCCGAGGCATGATTGACCTTCCCAAACTTTCCATTAAAGAGATTTGCCTGCTGGCTTGGCGGCTGCTGCGCCGCAGACGCATGACCATCGAGCTGGTCTGCGATTGTCAAGCATGCGCCAAACGATGGACGACCACCAACGACGTCCTTCATGATCAACATCGCATTGGACGCCCCCTGAACTAGGCGTTGTAACCATGAAATTCGTGCCGTCCTCTGAAATGGGAGTAGAGCTTCTCACGCTTCCGGGATGTTGCCATGAACGCGTTTGTTCAAGCTTGCATCGCTGCCCTTGCACTGTGCCGGTGCGCCGTTGCCTTCATGCCTCTGGATTCGCTGCCGCCCGTTTGGACGAGAAATGTCGGGGACTGGTGGTTCGAGCGCACTGTCGAAGATCGCACGATCTCGTACAGCGACAGCTAAGCAGTACAGCACGTGGCTGATCCAGCGTTGAGCCAGCGAATCCGCAGGACGTGCACATCGGCATACAGGTAGCTTG
>JALOMA010000067.1 GCA_025455735.1 Candidatus Kapaibacterium sp. | reverse complement strand
CTTGTCGTCGTCGGAAAGTTCGTCCATGCCGAGAATCGAGATGATGTCCTGGAGGTCCTTGTAGGTCTGAAGAATCTTCTTCACCCGCATGGCTGTGTCGTAATGCTCCTGGCCAATGATCAGGGGATCAAGGATTCGCGACGTTGAATCCAACGGGTCTACGGCGGGGTAGATGCCGAGTTCTGAGATTTGACGGCTCAACACGGTTGTGGCGTCAAGGTGAGAGAACGTATTGGCTGGTGCAGGGTCGGTAAGGTCGTCTGCGGGCACATACACTGCCTGTACGGAAGTAATGGAGCCGCGGTCCGTCGACGCGATGCGCTCCTGCAGAGCACCCATCTCCGTTGCAAGCGTTGGCTGATACCCTACGGCCGACGGCATGCGACCAAGCAGAGCCGAAACTTCGGAGCCTGCTTGGGTAAAGCGGAAGATGTTGTCAACGAACAACAGAACATCACGGCCTTCCTCATCTCGGAAATATTCTGCCATCGTGAGGGCCGTGAGGGCAACGCGTGCACGTGCTCCAGGTGGTTCGTTCATCTGTCCAAAGACAAGCGCCGTCTTGTCGATAACGCCCGACTCGGACATCTCAAGGTACAAGTCGTTTCCTTCACGGGTACGCTCGCCAACACCAGCGAAGACGGAATATCCACCGTGCTGCTTGGCGATGTTATGAATCAGCTCCTGGATGATAACGGTTTTGCCAACCCCAGCGCCTCCGAACAAACCTGTCTTACCACCCTTCGTAAAGGGCTCGATCAGGTCAATAACCTTGATGCCCGTCTCGAACATTTCCTTTTGTGTCGAGAGCGACTTGAAATCGGGTGCGGTCCGGTGGATCGAATAGGTCTTGTCCGAAACGATGGGCCCCTTCGAATCGATTGATTCGCCGGTAACATTGATGAGCCTACCCAGAACCGAAGGACCAACGGGCACACTAATGGGCGTACCTGTGTCAACAGCTTCCATACCGCGAACCAATCCATCCGTTGAACTGATGGCGATTGCGCGGACGCGATCTTCGCCCAAGTGCTGCTGCACCTCGACGACGAGCAATTCGTCCGAGCCGTTTTCAATGTTTTTGCGCTTGATGTGCAGGGCGTTCAACACGGGAGGAATCTGTCCGTGCGTGAACTCCACGTCCACCACCGGACCGATGACCTGTACAATGCGGCCGACGTTCATGGAGGTTCCTGGTAATGCTGAAGGAAGAATCGTTGTTGTTTACAAGACCGCGCGAAAATACGGAACAGATGCGAACCCTCGGTAGGGGAGCCTATGTCAAGTTTCCACAGGACGGTTTACTGGCAAGCTGTTTCACCGTTGTCGGCGTCTTGGCGGGAAGTACTGCCCAGCTCATATCCGTACACTACGAAGCGATCGTCGGCGCAGGAGCCGCGCGTTCGTTCATAGAGACTGCGGGCACCGTGGTTGTCCTCTTCAGTTGCCACCCATGACTCTACGCAGCCAGCTTCCAGGGCCAGCTCGTTGATTCGCCGCATGAGATCCGTACCGATACCACGGCGTTGCCAGGTGTCGTCGACCCCAACTTCGATGATAAAGAGCTGTCGTGGCTTGTCTGGATGGGCATAGTGGATGCCGGTGATCATACCTACCACTTGATTGTCTGCCACGGCAACGAGAAAGAAGGTGTTGGGGGTTGACACGAAGTCGTGGACGTAGTCCAGTCGTACGGCCTCATCAAAAACGCCTTCGGCGATGCTCCAACGGAGCGGGTTTTCGTTTGTAACGCGTTCGATGGTCCATGTCATAGTCGCGGCCTGGAAACTGATGGTTGTGGCAAGCACCGTGAATGTAGCGTTTGGAAGTGATCCTGCACGCATCCGTGTTTGTGAGAAGGAGCTCGTTTGCATTATCAGACGTCCATTGGTGACTTCTTCCATTCGTTCGAATACACCATATTGGACGAACTACTTCGTCAAGGAGGCCTGTTAAGCCATGGAAAGCTCGTACTTTTGTGGCTTGCCACGGCGCGCTGCGCTTTGTGGATTGGGTATGAATCGTCTCACCATAGTGATAGTGTCATGTCATACATCGTATCAGCAGCCCGTACACCGATTGGTGCCCTTTTAGGGTCACTCCAGGATTTTTCCGCGCCACAGCTGGGGGCAATTGCCATCAAGGCTGCCGTCGAGCGTGCCGGTCTCAATGGAGACAACATTGATGAAGTCATCATGGGGAACGTATTGGCCGGTGGAGTGGGCCAGGCACCTGCTCGTCAGGCCGCTATTTATGCCGGTCTCCCAACGTCGGTAGCCTGCCTAACAATCAACAAGGTCTGTGGGTCTGGGCTTAAGAGCGTTATGTTGGCCGATCAAGCGATTCGGGCAGGTGATGCCGGCATCATCGTTGCTGGTGGACAGGAGTCTATGACGAATGCCCCACATGCCATGCTGGATTCTCGGAAAGGAGTCAAATTCGGCAACGCGCGTATGGTCGATCTCATGCAGTGGGATGGCCTTTGGGATGTCTACAATCAGGTGCCGATGGGGGACGCCGCCGAGCTATGCGCCAGCGAGTGCAACATCAGCCGTGAACAACAGGATGAATTCACAATTGCCTCCTACAAACGCGCACAGCAAGCGCAGGCTGACGGTTGGTTCTCGGACGAAATCGTACCAGTGGTGGTCAAGGGCCGAAAGGGCGACGTCACCATTGATACAGATGAAGAACCTGGACGTGTCGTGTTCGACAAGATTCCATCGTTGAAGCCAGTATTCAAGAAGGACGGCACCGTTACAGCCGCCAATGCGTCCACAATCAATGATGGGGCAGCAGCCTTGGTTGTGGCATCCGAAGCCGCCGTTTCAGCACATGGGCTAACTCCTATGGCGCGGATCGTTGCACAAGTCTCCTTTGCCCATGACCCCTTGCACTTTACCACTGCACCGGTACATGCCATCAGCCGCGTCGTGGAAAAGGCTGGCCTTAGCCTCGCCGATATCGATTTGTTTGAAGTCAATGAGGCCTTCGCAGTCGTCAACCTTGCAGCACAACAAGCACTTCAGATTCCTTTGGATCGCATGAATGTTCACGGTGGTGCCGTAGCGTTGGGCCACCCCATTGGAGCAAGCGGTGCGCGGATTCTTACGACCTTGCTTTACGCTCTTCGCCGTCATGGAAAACGGTATGGTCTTGCAACATTGTGCATCGGTGGTGGCGAAGCAAGCGCCCTCATCGTGGAACGCATCTAGCGCCAAGGCCCCCTACCAAATACAGAACGAACAATATTCAGGAGAGAACCGGACAATGACGAAACGAACCGTAACCTTAATTGAAGGCGATGGAATTGGCCCCGAGATTTCAGAGGCCGTCGTAAAAATCTTTGAAGCAGTGGGTGCACCCATTGTTTGGGAACGTGCCGAAGCAGGTCTGGCAGCAATTGAACGGACAGGTAACGGAGTTCCTCCTGAAACGCTGGAGAGCATAAAGAGAAACGGCATCGCCATTAAAGGGCCAACGACTACTCCAGTCGGCGGTGGTCATAAAAGTGTCAATGTGACAATCCGAAAAACACTTGAGCTGTATGCCAATGTGCGATTGTCCCGGTCCATGCCAGCCGTAGAAACCCGGTTCAATAATGTTGACATCTTTGTTGTGCGCGAGAATGTCGAGGATACGTATGCCGGTATCGAACATTGGCAGACGCCCAACGTTGCCCAGTGCCTCAAGCTGATTACGCGCCAAGGATCGGAATCCGTCATCCGCTATGCCTTTGACCAAGCGCGCACGCTTGGTCGCAAACGAGTGACGTGCGTTCATAAAGCGAATATTCACAAGATAACCGACGGACTTTTTCTTGATGTTTTTCGCGAAGTAGCCGCCGACTATCCAGACCTGCAATCAGATGATATTATCGTTGACAATTGCTGCATGCAATTGGCCACACGACCAGATCAATTCGATGTGCTTGTCCTTCCCAACCTGTACGGCGATATTGTGAGTGATTTGTGTGCCGGCATCGTAGGCGGTTTGGGGGTAGCACCTGGAGGAAATATCGGAAAGAATTGTGCAGTGTTCGAGGCTGTGCATGGCTCGGCGCCCGATATTGCTGGTAAAGGAATTGCAAACCCCACGGCCATGTTGCTGTCCGGTGTACAAATGCTGCAATACATGGGACTTATTGAGCATGCCAACGCCATCCAGCAGGCGCTGGCGGAAACACTCGCATCTGGCGTACGCACACGAGACCTCCGTGGCACAGCATCCACAATGGAATTCGCAGAGGCAATTTGCTCTCGGCTAACGCCAATCGAGGCCGAAGCTACAGGCGTTGCACAAGGAGCAACGACGCCCGTTCCTGTGCAGCTTTCGAACAACACTGAAGAGTGGACCCTGGTTGGTGCCGATGTATTCGTAGAGCATGCACATGGTTTGCCCCCAATGCCCGAGCAGGTCGGACCATTCACACTCCGCCTGATGTCCAACCGCGGTACCAAGGTGTGGCCGGGCCCAACACCAGACATTCTCATCATCGACCACCACCGCTGCCGCTATGTTGCCGACGGCGAGGTTACGCGTAAGGATGTGCTGCACTTGTTGAGTGACATCACGGCACGTGGTATCGTTTGGTGCCAGGTTGAAATGTTGAACAAGGTTGATGGAGAAGCACGCTATTCCAAAGCTCAAGGCGAGTGACCACGATTACGTACCGGGATACGTCACCCCCTGACCAATGACACCTACCGACATATCACAACGGCGACCACCGCTTCTGCGGAGGGTCGCCGTTTTCTGTTTCAGGTGGCTCTATCGGGTAGTAGGGTTGAGTATCATCCTGTGTGCGTCGCTCGTCCTTGTTGCTCAGACCGACTGGTTTCGTGACCGCATGCGGGATGTTATCGTTGAACAGTTGGACGGCGTACTGGAAGGCACTCTCACCTTCGATGCCATCCGCTTGGATATTTGGAATGGGATTACCATCGACCATCCCGTGCTTTATGCGCATGGTACGACATTACTGGATGCCAGACGTTTATCCGTAATGTATGACCTGGCACCCCTAGCAAAGAACATCGTAGCGGTAAGTCGGCTGCGACTTGAACATCCACACATTGCTGTGCTTCGTGGAGCGACGGATTCAGTGTGGAACGTCTCAAAGATTGTCAAACCTTCCGTCGACACAACGACGTCAGCTCCGCCGAACCTCCACATCGTTGTGCGCTGGTTGGCCATCACCAATGGTACTGTTCTCATCAACGATCGAACCAAATCCTGGGGGCCACCCGACCGGTTCGATCCTACGCATCTCCATCTGGAGGACGTAAATCTCCATGCCTCGGCACGTTTGTCCCTTCGTGCACAAGATTTTGCATTCGCTGTCAATCGTTTCTCCTACCGCAATCCGACAGCCCCTGTGGAAGTTAGGATGATGCGTCTCGCTGCCCGCGTTACACCAAGTGGTCTTGACATTCCTCATCTACGGATCCGAACTGCCGAATCGGACATTGCAGCGCGAATGTCGGCCCCGGGGCTGAACATCTTTGATGGCCTGCATGATTCCTCGCTTCGCATCACCCCATTACGTGGCGTCATCAGCGCCGATCGTTTCTGGGCACAGGACTTGCACTACTTCGTTCCCGACGTAGACATCCTGGACGCATACCGTTTTGACGGATCTGTCATATACACCGGGCGTTCTGTTACGGTAACCGAAATGGACATCCGGGCTGAACGCACAAAGCTAACTGGGTCCGTCACTGTCGACAATCTCGACGGAGCAAAGCCACTCTACCTTGATGTGTCACTCACGGACTCTTGGGCGCAGTATCGTGACGTCCGCCGCCGACTGCGATTTGTGCCGCTTCCCAAACTCGAATTTTTAGGAACAACTGTCCTTCGGCATGTGCATATGAAGGGCCATCCAGAGGATAGCCTAGCGTTCGATATCGATGGCCGCGATCGTGTAGGTTCGATTCGTGGGACGGCTACGCTCTATCTGCGATCAACCTTTGGCTATCGAGGATCACTGGACATCACCAAGGGAGCGATTGAGGTACTTACTGGCGATTCGACCGTTGCTACGGATCTGAATGGTCACGTGAACGTCGACGGTGCTGGTACGTCCTTCCCGGATGTGCGCGGCGAGGTATACCTTCGCCTCGATGCATCGTCAATTGCCGGGCGCCAACTTCGAAGTGCCTATGTTCACCTCCGTGCCGACGGACAGGGGCTTGTGGATGTTGATAGCATGTTCGTCGACGTAACGCCCTTCGTACGCGATTCCACCAACGAAGTACTGGCTACTGGAATAACCCAAACGCTTACAGCCGAAGGAGCCGTGTCCTTTGCCGCTCCCCACAATCCCGTCTACGACGTTGACGTGATTTCTCGAGCGCTGGACCTCTCGCGACTTCTCCAGGACGCATCGTTTCCCAATAGGGTGACAGCATCAGTCAGTGTACGTGGGAGAGGATTTCGTCCCGACTCCCTGAACGCTACCGTGCAGGCTGCCGTTCGAGAGTTTACAATGTCGGACCGAGCCCTTCTTCCGTTCCGATTGAACGCTTCTTTGATAAGGGGCCTTGCCACCAAGCGAGTCATCAACTTGGTTGCATCTCGATGGGCAAACCAGCAGCCATTCCTTGAAGCGTCCATTGAAGGCAGCTTTCTGCTAACGGATGCAATCACGGCTGCCGCTGCGACGGCAGCGCAGACGATTGCCATCATTCGGCGTGATAGCCGCCACGTGACGGCCGACACGACGCGGCCGATCCCTCTGGATACAACCTTGGGGCTGGTTGATGCCTCATTTTCGTTGAAGGCTTCGGATCTCTCGCTGGTTAACATCATTCTGGACGACATTACGCTTGATGGTGCCCTAACCCTCTCGGGCTCGTTGAAAGCAGGTCTTCACGCATCGTCCGTTATGGCATCCGTTGATGCCAATACCCTTGCAGTACGTACCGACAGCCTGGAGGTGCTCAGTGATCCTTTTGTCGCGTCCTGCGTCGTTGAGCTCACCGACATGGCAGGCAGCCCCACCCTGGCTCGATCGAAACTTGATTGGACCGTTGACTCTACTGTAAGCGTGAATGCGCTAACCGTGCTTCGTCCATCAGTTCACGTGGACCTTGTTGACGGCGTCGGCATCGCCCGTGTAAACGGTATTGTTGGTCGTCAATCAATCGTACTCGCCGGAAAATTGGGGCTCTACAGGAACGAAAGTACCTTTACCGTCGATACCCTTGTTGCCACATTGGATGCCTCCCGCAATCTTGTTTGGGCAGCAGATCCAGGTGGTACGTGCTCCGTGATGGACAAGACCATGACCATCTCGGGACTATCCCTCCAGAGGACTTGGGCAGAGCGTATTCTCATTGATGGGAGTTTTTCCGCGGAGGCATTTCGCGACGTAACGATCTCCGTAACACAATTCCCGTTGGCGGATATCCGAACGTTAGCTGATGCGGGCGAAGAAAGTCCATTGGCCTTACTTGGTGGAATGGTCACCGAAGCAAATGCCCGCATCACGGGAAGCTGGCGAAATCCTGAGATTTCCCTAACGCTGAAAGCAACCGACGTAAGCTATAATGGTGAGGCAATTGGCCAACATGAAATGACGCTGCAGCATAAGGATAAGACCATATCTGGCACTGCAACTGTTGTGAACCCAGCATTTCGAGAGTCCATTGAGGCATTGTCGATCGACATTGTTCAAGTGCCCATCGATTGTGGCTTTGTTGATATCACGGATCGTCTTGTTCCCAACCGGCCAGTTGATGTTCGGCTCAACGCGAACAAGCTATCGTTGGCTGCCATTGAGCCCTTCCTTCCTGCCGTAGAACGCGTGCGAGGTACAGCTGATGCACGAGTGACAATTTCCGGCACCACACCGTCGAATATCGACTTCTCTGGCCAAGGGCGGTTCGATAAGGCCAGCTTCATTGCATCGTCCACCGGATTATCTTACTACGGTAACGGCAGTATGCGACTTGTTGGGAGCGACTTGTTGTTTGACACAATTATGGTGTACAACACTCAACGTGACTACCGCAAAGGTAAGGCCTTCGTATCCGGGCTCGTCCATTTTCAAGGTTTGGCCGTTGACTCGATAGACTTTAGGCTACAGAGTCAGGGATTACAAGTCTTGAATCGTGCGTCGCAAACGCGCAGCCCTGACGTTTTTGGAGATCTGGTCATCGCTTCGGGAAAACAACCACTGCACTTTTATGGGAAGCTTACGGAGCCTCACCTGGATGGGGAGCTCGTGATCGAAGCAGGACAAATCGTATTTCCGAAAGAGCGATCTACGACGAAGCGACGTCTAAGTTCGTTCACCCGTATGGATGGTTCGGACAGTCTCGCAGTCACATACGGTGGTATTCGCGATTATGTTCGAGCTCCACTGCTGGAAAAACTCCTTGGGAAAACGGATACAGTGAGTTCCGCCGATCGATTGATTCCGATATCCGATACTGCAATGCGAGTGCGGACGAATGGTGCGTCTGTTGGTTCCAATGGTGCCGTGGTTCCCAAAGGAGGATTCGCCGATATTCTGCAATATGACCTTGATGTTTTCATCAATGGTCGTTTTCAAATTGACATGGTCCTGGGAGCCACCGAACTCCTTCGTGCTGATCTTGCTCTTGTTGACCCACGCGTTCCCTTGCAGGTTGGCGGATCGCTGGGAAGTGGATTAAAGGTAATTGGTCAAATGCGTGTGAAAAAGGGAGAATCCACGTATCAGTTCTTCCGGACCTTTGAGGCGTCAGGACTCTTGAATTTTAACACGGGAGAGATGACGAATCCCGCATTGGATCTCGTTGCTACGTATCGGGACTCACGCATCATCAACGATCGAAGGGAGACCTTCCGTGTTGATATCCTCATCAAAGGAACAAAGGAGAAACCTAGAACGGATTTCAGGATTTTCCGCAATGATGAAGAAATCACTGGCAAGGATACGGCACAGATTCGTGGTGATGCGTTGATGCTGATTATTGTAGGACGTACCCAAGAGGAGTTGTTCAACGCAACTGGACAAAGCAACGTCTTGCAGGAAGTGAATTCGGCAGCCTCTGCGGCAGCTACCCAACTCCTAGGCGATGTTCTGAGTGGAATCGGAAACGTGAAGACCCAACTAGATCTAGGTGCCGACCTGAATACGTCGCGAATATCGATTTCGGGAGAGGTTCTGGGAGGAGTACAATATCGAGTGAGTGGTACAGTGGCCGACATTTCGGCAAACAATACCTTCACTGTAACACTACCACTGAGTGTGTTGGCGAACGCGGATGCATTGCAGTATTTCCTGCTGGATTTCTCACGGACGATCAATCAGAACGGAAATATTACGCGGCAGCAACGCGACTGGGAAATCAAGCTCGGCGTACGGCTGCCATAAATCTCAACACGGTAGGGTATACGTGGATACGATTATTGTTGGTGGTGGTGCAGCGGGACTGGCGGCCGCGTTGACGCTCGGTCGTGCTCGACGGTCCGTTCTAGTTTTTGATACCGGAGAACCATGTAATCGGTTTGCCAAGAATGCCCATAATGTTCCAGGTGCCGATGGCCTATCTCCGCGTGAGATTAACGCTGCAGATCGCGCCTGTCTGAGAGCCTATGACAACGTTCTGATTCGTGATGTCCGCGTTGAGTCGGTGCGCATTGCGGACGGTGTATTTGTCGTCGAGACTCACGGTGGAAGTTCCGTGGCTCCCACGTTGATACTTGCCACGGGTGTGACCGATATGGTTCCTTTACGCCCTGGATTTCGAGAGTGCTGGGGCAGCACGCTTCTTCATTGTCCTTTTTGCCATGGCTTCGAGTTCGCCGACGCCGCCACAGCCGTTATTGTAGCGCCAGACGAAGCGCGATCTCTGGTTGCCAGGTTATCTGCGTGGACCCATCAGTTGACCGTTTGTACGGACGGCCAGCCACTTGATGCTGATGATGAGGCTCTTTTTGCCGCAGTAGGTGTGGCTGTTGAACACAGTGGAATTCGCAGTATTGAGCATCGGGACGGAATTATGACGGCAGTGGTTTTTGACGACGGGCAGCGCTTACCTGCTTCGGTTGCCTATGGTCGATTTCCAATGGTGGTGACAGGGCCCCTTCCCGAGGAATGTGATGTGGAGCGTACTCCGTTGGGTACCATTGCAGTTGACCACTTCGGTGCAACGTCCGTTCATGGGCTGTTTGCTGCTGGCGATTGCGCCAGCACCGGAATTCGTTCCATTACAGAATCACGATCGTCTGGCCAACGAGCTGCCTATGGAGTGTTTCACACGCTTCTGGAGCAAGCAAGGCAATAAAAAAAGCGGCACAAGGGAGGGGGGCCCTGGTGCCGCTGGATCATGGCATAGTGTTGGTGTTAGGCAACGTCTTTCAGCAGTTCGCGAGCGATAACAATATGCTGAATCTCGCTTGTGCCTTCATAGATCTCCGTGATCTTCGCATCGCGTAAGAAACGCTCAACAAGGTATTCGCGAACGTATCCATAGCCACCGTGCACCTGGATTGCTTCTAGGGCAACTTCGACGGCTGTCTTTGACGCGAGCAGTTTTGCTTGGGCGGCGCTCTTGATGTAGTTCTGGTGTTGATCCTTCATCCAAGCGGAGCGATAGACCATGAAACGAGCCGCATCTACCTTTGTGGCCATATCGGCAATCTTCATTTGAATGGCTTGTAGATCGCTGATGGGTTTTCCGAAGGCCTTGCGTTGGGTGGAGTAGACGAGTGCTGCTTCGAAGGCACCTTTGGCGATACCAAGCGCTTGAGCAGCAATGCCAATGCGGCCTCCATTAAGTGACTCCATTGCAATCTTGAATCCTTGGCCCACGTCACCAAGAATCTGATCGTCGGGAACAAAGACGTTCGTGAGTCCTATGGAACACGTGTCACTGGAGCGGATGCCAAGTTTGTCTTCTTTCAGTCCAGGTTCGAAGCCAGGGGTATCTTTGGGAATAATGAAGCATGTGATTCCCTTATGACGCAGCTCGCGGTTGGTTTGGGCCATCACGAGATAGGTTGATGCCGTTTGGCCATTGGTAATCCAGTTCTTCGTTCCATTGAGAATCCAGCCACCATCCACGCGTTCAGCAGTTGTATGCTGATGTGTTGCATCGGAACCGGCCTCTGGCTCGGAAAGGCAGAATGCTCCGTGCACCTGGCCCGTTGCGAGAGGGCGAAGCCAGCGTTCCTTTTGAGCATCGTTACCATACGTCTCCAAGCCCCAGCAAACCAATGAGTTGTTTACGCTCATGATGACGCCCACGGATGCGTCAACAGCGGAAATCTCCTCCATTGCAAGAACGTAGCTCATGGCATCCAGGCCAGACCCACCCCATTCGGGCGACACCATCATACCTAAGAACCCTAGTTCGCCCATCTTTTGGACAATCTCATAGGGAAACTCGCCGTTCTTGTCACGCTCGATAGCTGACGGCGCAACCTCGTCGAGGGCAAATTGCCGGGCTGTCTGGCGAATCATCTCGTGTGTTTCGGACAACTGTAGGGAGAACATACTCATGGCGTAAGGGCTTTCCGGTGAAACATTGCGTGCTGGCCAGAACACGAACAGCGCCGTTGCGGTTTCTGATAGCCTACAAAAATGCGAAAATCCGACCGAAGGGTCAGCCAACAGTGAGCGATCCACTAATGGCCGCCGAGCGAGCACCGGTCACCGAAGGTGCCGTAGTAGGGTATCCTGCCGCTCTGCGCCATGCCAGCCACGCAAAGCACATTGCTTCCTTTGCGTCAACATCAACTCCAACACAAGAAGAAGGTTCAACGGAAACAGGAGCACACAGGGCTGATATCCGTTCCATCAGGAAACCATTGTGAGCACCACCACCAGAGGCAATCACGACATCGGCATCTGGAGCGTAGCGGCGGATGTGGTCGGAGATACTCCATGCAGTGAGCTCCGTGACCGTGGCCAC
>JALOMA010000264.1 GCA_025455735.1 Candidatus Kapaibacterium sp. | reverse complement strand
CGAGGAAGATCTATTGCGCAAGAAGTGCGCAGTAACGGTCTCGTGGAAACGGCGTGGCGATGATGCCACGGTGACAGTCAGTATTAAGAACGGAACACGCAAGAAGCTCGTGACACCAAGTGTTCGTGTGACGTTTTATGACTCCACCGGTGAAGAGGTTGCTTCCGATGCGAAAACGTATTTCTCTACGATTCCTGCTGGTGCCAACAAACGATTAGAGGCACGTATCTGGGCCTATGTTCCAGCCGAAGCCTCGTCCGCAAAAGGTGTTGTTGATGGTGGATCGTTCGAGTAGCGTCATCGAGGAGTTGTCGACACGTCGAGAGCTCGTCCATCATCGGAGAGCACAGCGTCGAACTCATCAAGGGGACGAGAGCCCAATCCTCGGCGGGGGCTGCCGGTTACGATGTCGTATTCCTCGCCATGCCGCGGACATCGAATGGTTGAAGCACCGGGCTCTGGTGGGTCAACAACATTGCCTCCGTGTGTGCAAATGGCCGAGAACAACCGCATTCGAACCTCCGACACACGTATCAGTACGACCGGGCTATCACCGTTGAGGCCCTGAACGAGCATCACGACACTTCCTCCAATCGCAGACAGTTCGGGGTAGGCCGTTACATCAATCCGGACGCTTTCCCGGTTCTCGTTCATGGCAGGGGGCCTTGGCCCAAGTTCTTCGCTTTCACAGGCTTGCGCTATCGCGAGGAGTAGTCCACAGGCAAACAGCGAGCCTGTGCGGATGGCCGTTCTACGGCAAACAACATGGTTGGGCGGGGAGGTCTCGTTTGCGGACATGGACAAAGTTCCGCAGACTACTGGGGAGGTTGCGTGTTAAAAATACTTGACACGTGGCCACAAATAGTCTATTTTGGCAAACCACCACGACGCACCTCGCAGAACGTCCCGCTGCGAGATGGGGAACCGTCGAGTTGGGCTGAACACGACACAATCTTTATCGTCCGATTTCAGTTTATCATTTTTTTGAGGAGCTTAGCATGAACCTTGCGTCGAACTGGTTCAAGCGCTCGATCTCGGCAGCAACCCTCTTGCTGCTGATGTCTGTTGGATCGATGGGACAAGTAACTATCAACGGCACCGTAACAATACCAGCCAACTTGTCCTTTCCTGAAGAAGTGGGCTGGCAGATTGTTAATGTTGGGAATGGAATCACATATCATTGCCGAATACCAACAACAAGCCCAGCCCTGTCGACCCTAGCAACGTTTTCATTTTCTGTTCCTCCGGGAAACTATGAGATCCGCGGCTTCGACAGTTGGGGTGACACGTGGAATGGTAATCTTCTCACGCTCACCAACTCCGTTACTGGAGCAATTCTCGCGAACCGAGTGACGTTGGGAGTCAGCATCCGACAGTCCAACATTTGCCCAGGACCTACGCAGGTTTTGAACACTGGTCAAGTCATTGCAACATTTCGCGTTGACGATCCCTGCTCTGGTCCGAGTGTAACGACGCAGTTGCGTGGGGGCAGCGCCTGCGTTGGTGGCTCGTATACGTGTAGTATTGGCTCCAACATGACCAGCGGCACATACGATTGGCGCAAGGATGGTGTCGTTCTTGCCACAACGTCGAGCCCAGTGTACACGGTATCAAATATCACTGCACAAAGTGCAGGTATCTATGATGTTGTTCTTCGTGCTGCTTGCAACCCAGCACAAGCAGTAACCATCGCACAAGGTGCGGAGCTGCGTGTTGTTCCTACGCCTTCCATTACCCAGCAACCTGCGTCGATTCGTGCAATCTGCGAAGGTGCAGCCGATACCCTTCGGATTCGGGCCGTTGGTGACGGACGTACCTTCCAGTGGCGTCGCAATGGTGTGAATATTATTGGTGCAACGGACTCCAACTACATCATCCCGAATGGAATTCCTTCCATCGAAGGTTCATATGACTGTGTAGTGACCGGAACATGTGCGCCACCGGCCGTCAGCACTCCTTGCAACGTCACGGTTGTAACGCGACCACGCACCACGCTCGAGCCAATGAGCCAAGCCATCTGCCCTGGAACAACGGCCACACTGTCCTACTCCGCTGTTGGCAATCAGATCATTTATCAATGGTATCGTAATGGCGTTGAAATCAATGGGGCCACAAATCCCACACTTTCGCTTGCCAACTTTACCGCGGCAAATGACGGCCGATATGTTTGTATTGCTCGTTCAACGGTACCGAACCCGAACAACTGCGTAGTTACTGTTCAAAGCCGCGAAGTGACCCTTACGGCATACAAGGCACCGGTCCTCGTATCCAGCCCACAATCCTCGGACGCGTGCGTTGGTGGTACCATCACATTGCAATCCGAGTTTACGGGTTCCGACATGCAATATCAGTGGTTCCGCAATGGCATGCCGGTTGCGAATGCAAATGGAAATACGCTTGTTATCGAACGCGCAACCGCAGCACAGTCCGGCTGGTATCGCTGCCGTGCAACATCGACCTGTGGACTCAACGCCACAACGGATTCGGCAATTGTTTCCGTCATTGGTCGGCCAGGCATAACCCTCCAGCCAGTATCGCAGACACTCACAACTGGCCAAACATTGACGCTCTCCATGGAAGCCACCGATGCACGCCAGATACAGTGGCTGAAGAATGGCCAACCCATTGCGGGAGCAACAAACGCAACGTACTCCATTCCTGCGGTTACGAAGGCGGATGCCGGCAGCTATATTGGTACCGTAAGGAATACATGCGGCATTGTTCAGTCGAACATTGCTCTCATTCGTGTCAACGATCCAGAAGTCCCAACACCACGGATGACAGTAGCAAAGACATCCGTCGACGCTGGCGAAATTCCAGTTGGCTACGACAAGACCGTTGACAACCAGGCGATGATCGTCAGTGCTGGTACAGCGCCACTGCAGATTACATCCGTGACCGTCGACAATCCAGCGTTTGTCGTTACAACGAGTCCTGCGGCTCCAACCACGTTGGCACCTGGCACATCGATGTCCGTTACCGTTCGTGCTGTGACATCAACAACAGGTGCACTGTCTGGAACACTGACGATTTCAAGCAACGACGCCAATTCTCCGTCCGTAACGGTTCCAATTGCTGCTCTCGCCGTCCTTCGGTATGAGCACCCAACGACCGTGGCATTCGGTGATGTGCGCACCGATGCCTCGCAAGAATTGTGCGCTACCGTTACCAACACAAGTGCCGTAGATATTACCCTCGACGCCGCCACGATTACTGGTGCCGGTGCTTCATCATACAC
>JALOMA010000066.1 GCA_025455735.1 Candidatus Kapaibacterium sp. | reverse complement strand
ACTTCGCAGGCGCATGGTTGGTACGGCAGCCGAAAACAACTGTGTTGGGAAAACGGGAACGCTGCGCAACGTCAGTGCATTGAGCGGCTATGTTCGAACAGCTGATGGAACGGAGCTCTCATTCGCATTTATCAGCAACGGCCCCAATGTTGGGGCATATAAGGCTACGGAAAATCTGGCCGTTTCGGAGTTGGCATCATTCCGGTGGAACCCTCGGGCAGCGTCCACCGAGCCTGTCGTCATTCCCGACGAAGACGTTCCCATGCCGGATGAAGGGCTCGACGGTTCCGCGGAAGTGATGTCCTCTGCACCACAGGCCGCCCCCTTGCCACGGCAGACGGATGCGGCTTCCCTTCGCTCCGCTTCAACGACATCTCCGCCTGCTCCCAAGCCAATCATTGCATCAACGGCATCTCTCGCCAAACCAACGGCAACGCGTGCCCGCAGCAAGGGTACGGGACCGGCTATTGGCCGTGGGAAGAAGGCACCCCGGGCCGCGGGGGCAGTACGGCACCGCTCGGGATCACGCTCGCGATCGGCAGTTCGCTCGTCGCCATCTAAGCGACGGTCCGCTACAGTTCGAGCAGGTAACAAGAAGAAACAATCAGCGGTTCGACCGAAACGCAGCGGAACGTCGAAGCCAAAGAAGCGCAGCAGCCGCTGATGCCCCAGTAGTATCAGCCAACCAATCAGCGACATCGCCTGTTCGGCCTGGCACCATTGTCTGGTGCCACTCATCGATGGCTGCAAAACACGCGGACCAAATCACGACGAGCACAAGGTTGCCGTCGGGTCCCAAACGGAACCCGTGTTTGCCTGCCAGTTGGACGAAACATCCGAACACAAAAAAGGCGCAGGCGTGCCACAGTTTGTCACTCCATTGGAATCCCAATGCAGGGGGCTGGATGGTTGGCATCGAACTTGCAATTGTCATGGCAACCATGGCCGCCACCGCAGGTAATACAGCCAACGATCGTTTCATGATAGAACCACAGAGAGGGCATCAATAACATGATGGGCCATCATCGCTCGTGCACCAACCGATAATCTTGCTTCGTCGCCAGCACGTGCGTGCACGAAGGCCGCAAGGGCAGCCACAGTCAACGCGCTGTCATCATCACTGCTCGCTGCCCATAATGCACCCATAATGCCCGCAAGCACATCACCGGTTCCCGCCTTCGCCAATCCGGCGTTGTATGCTGGCAAGAGATATCCACTGCGCCCATCAGTCGTAATCGACGGGAAGTGTTTCAGATGAAGGATGCAAGAAGTCGATGCGGCGAACGCCGATGCCTCATCGACAGCGTCCTCCTGAAGTGCATCAAGAGGGAGGCCCGTCATCGCCGCAAACTCCCGCACATGTGGCGTGAGAATGAGTCGCTTGTCCTTTGGGAACTCCGCACATACCGCCAGAGCATCAGCATCGATCACAATGCGCTCCACCGTTGTTCCATGAAGAAAAGCGACGATAAGGTCGAGTGTGTCAGGCGAACGGGTCATACCTGGACCAATGACAACAACATCGGCGGGCTCCGCACGGTGTAGGAGTACGTCCAAAGCTTGCCTACCCAATACGCCATCGACATTTGCTGGCACCACCGTTGGCATCACTTCCCGCGGTGTTGCCGGGTGAATCACGGGAGCTGCTATTTCAACAAGGCCAGCGCCTGCGGCCAGTGCTGCATGAGCCGTAAGTGACGGAGCACCTGGCATCGAGCGAGAACCACCAACGACAAGCACCCGACCGAAGTCGTGTTTGGATGAACGCTCCAAGCGTCGAGGCAGCAGGGATTTAACATCACCCTTTTCGAGAATCGACATTGGTAGTGCAAAGGCATCGACATTTGCCTGAGAGACTCCAATGGAACCGCGGTGGATGATACCGCAGACGGTTGGCCCCATCCTGCGGTACAGTCCTGGCTTCTGGGCGGCCAAGGCGATGGTGATATCTGCCCGGAATACGTCCTCATCGGCCTGACCCGTTTCGGCATCCAATCCTGTTGGGACATCAATGGCAACCTTGAGCCCGACCGCTTCATTCATCATTCGACATAGCCGGGAAACGTCGGAACGGAGTGGCAATCCCCCACCTACGCCGATGAGGGCGTCAATGATGCAATCCCAGGGCTGAAGGAACAAACCATCGGCGTCCTTGGGTTCACACAAGGACGCCTGAGCGCGAGCCATCGCTGCATTCAGCGACCCTGCCGCGGATGGACGCGCATCCATCGATGCTACAACGGTAACATCATGTCCATCGAGAAGCAGCAATCGAGAGAGAGCAAGGCCATCACCTCCATTGTTTCCACCGCCACAAACCACGAGGACACGCTTTGAAGGACCTTGCAAGAGGGGGCGTAAGATATCACGGCAGGATAACGCTGCGTGTTCCATCAGAAGCAAGGTAGGGATGGCCAACGTCTGCTCACACCAGCTATCAAGTCTTCGGACGGTATCGGCATTGTGTAGTCGAATCATCCTGCAAGCTACCACTCAACACGAATGTGAAAGCAGTACGAACAATCCGATACGCCAATGATCGTTCACGTGGCGTGACCAAAAACCAGCGCACGAAACTGTTTCCCATCATACTTGCGTTACATCGCCATCGTAGATTCGGAGCGGCCCTAGCATATCAAGCATTCACCGCCACTATTCTCCACGAGCAATCATGAAATACGCCCTTGCAGTAAGCTTACTCATCAATACCAGCGTGGTCTTTGGACAGACAGTACCACAATCGCCTCTCCGCGAGTGGTCGGTCCGAACGGCTACCTTTGAACAGCCTGACAGCAAGCGGATGGAAGCTACGACCGTCGACGAAGCGTTGGCTCCGTTCTATCACGGAGTCGCGAGTGGTGACCCCCTCCCAACAGCCGTGATCATCTGGACGAGAGTAACACCAGCAACAGAAGGTGAGGTGTCCGTACGATGGCGGGTAGCGACGGATCCTGCACTCACGAATATTGTTGCGACAGGAACAACCGCAGCTCGTGCCGAACGCGACTACACGGTCAAGGTGGATGTAACTGGACTCACCCCCGGCACTGTGTACTACTACAACTTTGTGGCAAATGGTAGAGCATCCCTTACAGGCCGAACGCGGACAGCCAGCACAGGCACCGTTCCGCAGGCGAGGCTCGCTGTAGTTTCCTGCAGCAACTATCCATTCGGGTATTTTAATGCTTATCGAGCTATTGCGCGTCGCAATGACCTTGACGCCGTATTGCATCTCGGAGATTACATCTACGAATACGCTGCAAGCGAATCTTCGTATGGTGGCCAGATTGGTATACAGCTTGGACGTCAACACAGCCCCGACAATGAGATCGTGACGTTGGCGGACTATCGCACCCGGTATAGCCAATACCGTTTGGATCCAGATTTGCGTGCCCTTCATCAGCAGCACCCTGTCATTCACGTTTGGGATGATCACGAGTCAACCAATGACAGTTACACCGATGGTGCCGAAAATCACCAACCTAACGAAGGTGATTGGACAGCTCGCCGTGAAATCTCCAAACGTGTTTGTTACGAGTGGATGCCCACACGTGAGCAGTCTGACGGCCGTATCTACCGATCCTTTTCGTGGGGAACACTCTTCGATCTATGGATGATCGATACGCGACTTGACGGTCGCGATAGACAGGTAACCCTGTTGGGTGACCAGTCAACGCCGGCTTCTCGGGATTCTCTCAACGACCCTTCACGTCGTATCATGAGTGCCGAACAGTTTGTTTGGTTAACCAACAGCATGTCTCAAAGCACGGCAACGTGGAAAGTACTTGGGAACCAGGTAATGTTTGCTCCTGTGCGGTCGAATCCCGTTGACACGGCTTTTTTGTTTGACGCAGTAGGGCCGTTTTTTGCTGCCTTGCTTCGACCTCAGCTTCCAGCGCTCCAGGCTGTCAATGATCAAGCCTTTCAAGGCGATGTGTGGAACAACTATCCCGCGCAGCGGAAAAACCTCGTCCAATCGTGGGTGACGAATAATGTCGGCAACGTCATTATCACCACTGGAGACTTTCATTCAGCTCTCGCATTCGACGTGCCCGCTCTCGATCGTACCGACAACGACGGTCCCAACCGGGCCGTGGAATTCATGGCACCGTCCGTTACGTCGGCCAACTTTGACGAAAATCTCCTAAGCGTTCCAACGACGGCAGCGATTGCGCCAGCACTCATCGGTACGTTGAACTCAACTCTGCGAAAAAACAATGACTTCGCCAAGCTCATTAACCTTGTTGATCACGGCTACTATGTTCTGGACCTCACACTGCAACGGGCGCAAGCCGACTACTTCTTTATGGACACCCTCCTGATTCGGTCACCGAATGAACGTTTCGCCACAGGTCTGGCGGTGCAGTCTGGCTCGGCCACATTGGCAACAGTGAATCAGCCATCACCGGGCAAGCCAGTTCAAGACGTACCAGCACCGGAAGTGCCCAACACAGCTACATCCGTACCACGTACAGCGGGGCCAGTAACGGTATTGTCGCTCGATCCAATGCCAGCAGACCACATGATTACCGTATCATGGATTGCTCGAACCTCAAATCCTGTCACCGTCACCCTTGTTGACATGGCAGGTAGGACGGTGCGCAGTGTCGTTGAAGGAATGGCTTCGGAAGGGCTGATGAATGCCGTTATTCGCGTTCACGACCTCGCTGTGGGATCCTATCAACTCGTCTTCAACGATGGTATCACCTCCCTATCGCGCACGATCATCGTTTCTCGATGACAAATTCACCCACGTGCATGCAACGACGGCCAGCTTCTGCTAGTTTTGCGGCCATGAAGTCCATCCTTGTCTTGTGTATTGGTTGCCTCATTGCGGCCATTTGTTCCTCGTGCGACGGGCTCGTTCCCCGCGACGTCGTTCAGCCTGGTGTGCTTTCTGGTTCAATCACCATCACTGGAGGTACCGAAGCATGGCCAACGGATTCGGCGTTGACACTCGTCGTTGTTGCGTTTGATAACGTTCCGACGGAAGCATCTGCTGTTTTCGGAGATGTCCTTGCTGGCCGAGCTCTGTTCCAAACGCTAACCCCTTTGCGCCAAGAGAACTATCGGTACCGGTTAGAGGTAGCAAGCCCTCCGCGTACCTTTCGATACGTTGCCGTCGCATTGCAAGTGGGCCCCGACATCTCACGCGACTGGCGAGTACTGGCCGTTCGTACTGTCGATTCTGGACTATCACCTGCGGAAGTGACCATCGGTGTTGGACAAACGCGTACAGAGAACTTCACGGTTGACTTCTCGAATCTTCCACCGCAGCCTTTCGAGACGCCCTGATATGCACATGGTTTTTGTTCTTCTGATTCTTCTCGCTGCTCCTTTGGCAGCAGCCCAGACGGTGTCGCTTCAGGGTCTGATTACGGATCGTGTTTCCGGAGATGCACTTGCTGGCGCTACCGTGCGCATTGAAGGAACCAGATTGGGAGCTGTTACGGACAAAACTGGGCGCTTTCGTTTTAGCTCCGTTCCTTCAGGTTCTGTAACACTTCGAGCCAGCCTGGTTGGATACGAAGCCGTGCGGCTTGATGTCTATATTCAGCCGGGGTCCGCAACGAAAGATGTTGTTCTCACAATGCTGGCAAGCGAGAACCGCAGCAGGGACGTGGTCGTAACAGCCAACAAACGTGTTCAAGCTGTTCAGGACGTACCGATCAGCGTGAGCGTCGTCACGCAAGATGATATCAGTAATCGAGCTATCGTCAACTTGGACGACGCCCTACGGTACGTATCCGGGGTAACGGTGGCACGCGATCAGGTCAACATTAGAGGTGCCTCAGGCTTCGCCCTGGGCGTCGGTTCTCGAACGGCCGTGCTTCTCGATGGATTCTCTCTTCTTTCTGGCGATAATGGTGACATCAAGTTCGATGTGCTTCCAGTATCGGATGTAGAACGCATTGAGGTCATCAAGGGTGCGGGTTCGGCGCTCTATGGTACGGGCGCTCTTGGCGGCGTCATCTCGATGATTACAAAAACGCCAACGGAGTCGCCAGACATTTCGGCGCGCGTCTACAGCGGCGCATATACGTTGCCTCGATATGATCAGTGGCGGTACCGTGAAACGCTTCCCTTCCAAGGTGGTGCGGATGTTCGCTACGCCCAAGCGTATGGCCCTGTAGCGGTGAGCGTAAGTGGAGGCATTCGCAGTGACGAATCCTTCCGGGATTTTGATCAAAGTCTGCGAGGATTCGGTTACGGAAAGGTGCAATGGCGCATCAATGACGAACGGACGCTATCCCTACAAACACTCTACTCCGCGGAAAACCGAGATAATTTCCTTTTCTGGCGCTCGCTTGCCCAGGCGACACGCACGACCGAGGACCAGAATCCCGACCAAAAACTATTCTCGCAAAAACTCGCCATCGGCCTTGAGTATCAGGAAATTCTCAGCGGCACAACAAGTCTCGTCATTCGTCCTGGAGCCTACCGGACTCAGTTTGAGAACAGAACGTTTGGTGTTGTGGATGACTCGAATTCTTCAACAGCGTGGGCTTACAACATTGATGCACAGCTTACCTCGCTTGTATCGAGCAGCCTTGTTCTAACGACTGGCCTTAATAGTCGTGTAAATGACGTATCGAGCGCCGTTTACGGAGCACAAATACAGACGCTATTCTCTGGTTATGCTCAAGGTGAATGGACTCCCAATAAACAGATGATCCTTACGGCAGGAGCGCGTCTTGACCGTGAAGAAACGCGCACGCTGGAACCAGCGTTCGTCGTAAGTCCAAAGCTGGGATTTACCTGGCATGTGTCTGACGCATCAACCCTTCGTGCCTCTGCTGGTCGTGGATTTCGCGCTCCAACGATTGCGGAGCGGTATGCCAACATTCAGTATTCGGCAATTCGTGTCATTGCGAATACTGGCCTTCGCCCCGAATTCTCCACATCCATCGAACTTGGTCTTCAACATAAAGCCTCGTGGTCGCCATTTCCCTTGGAACTTGATGTGGCCATATTCGATAACGAGCTCGAAAACATGATCGAGCCATCCTTCACGCAAGAAGGTAACATCAAGTTCCAGAACATTACCCGCGCTCGCATTCTTGGTTCCGAAGTAACGGTACGTGCCATGCTTGCTCCGTGGCTAGGGATAGAAACGGGGTTGACGCTTATGTCGCCTACGGATTTAACCACACGCACCACACTCAAGTACCGTAACAATGTTCTTTGTTACAGTCGCGGCTCTCTGACCTTGGCAGAAGGTCTTGTTTTGCAGGCGGAATATCGCTTTCTCAACCGCGTAGAGAACATCGACGTGCTCGCTGTGGTGCAGGACTATGATGCGCGCGTTCCTGTTCACATCGTGGATGCACGCTTCATTTGGAATACGTCTTCAACCGTTCGCCTGACGGCTCAGGTACGAAATCTCTTGGACTATGCCTATTCTGAAATCATGGGCAATCTTGCTCCAACAAGGCTTTTGCAACTGCAAGCGGAATATGCCCTTGGTGGATTTGCCGGCCGATAGTCCAGAACCAAGCTTTGTTAGTATCGGTCAAGGGTGAAGTTCTCGCCGAGATACCGCTTACGCACTTCCTCATTCTCTGCAATGTCCTGTGCCGTTCCAGAAACAAACATGGAACCGTCGATCAGGATGTAGGCGCGATCTGTGATTGATAACGTCTCGTGCACGTTGTGGTCCGTTATCAGCACACCAATACCGCGGTGTTTCAGTTGAACAACGATGTCCATGATATCTTCAACGGCCAGAGGGTCAATACCAGCAAAAGGTTCATCCAAGAGAACGAACTTCGGGTCGGTAGCAAGGGCACGTGCAATCTCGCACCGCCGACGTTCGCCACCCGACAGGACAAAACCCTTGCTCTTTCGAATGTGGGTTATGCGAAACTCTTCCAACAGTGATTCCAACTTCTCCTTACGCGCAGCTCCCGTCATACGTCGAAGTTGAAGAATAGCCATGATGTTTTGTTCTACGGTCATTCGCCGAAAGACGCTTGCCTCCTGTGGCAGATAAGCGATTCCCAAGCGTGCGCGCCGATACATTGCCATGGTCGTTATGTCCTTATCATCAAGGTACACACGCCCGGACTCAGGTTTCACCATTCCAACCATCATGTAGAAGGTTGTTGTTTTTCCGGCGCCATTGGGACCAAGGAGACCCACACATTCTCCCTGTTGGACAGCGATCGTGGAGCCTTTAACAACCGTTCGTTGCTTG
This sequence comes from Candidatus Kapaibacterium sp., assembly GCA_025455735.1. Classification (GTDB taxonomy): domain Bacteria; phylum Bacteroidota; class Ignavibacteria; order Kapaibacteriales; family Kapaibacteriaceae; genus JALHPC01. The sequence goes on along the minus strand of JALOMA010000066.1, from coordinate 6,613 downwards.
TAAATTTTCTTGAGTGATTCCGCGCGAAGCACGGATGGAGCCGCAGGGTCTGTCATGGATTTAGTTTCGTTGGCGTTGCTTCTTCGAGCGTTCACGTGGAACCAGCTTGAGGCTCTTCTCCGTATCGCCACGAAGCACGCGAAGCGTCATCGTCTTGTTGACTTCACCATCAAAGATCGCAACCTTGACGTCTTCATCCGAATGAATCCTTACACCGTCAATCTCCAACAAGACATCCCCTGCCTCCAGCCCGGCTTCCGTTGCTGGCGAACCATTCTCCACACTGTTGATCATGACACCCTCCGCGCGCTTGAGTCCGTAGTACTTCGCCGCCGCCGCATCGATCGGCCGAATGTCGAATCCTACGTAAAAATCACGGTTGATGGACTTATCCGACTTCAATCGATCAACAACCTGTTTGACGCGGTTGATGGGAATCGAAAACCCAATGCCAATAGAACCAGCGCCACGATAGCTCTGTGCAGTGGAATAGATCACCGTGTTCACTCCAATCACATCTCCATTGGCATTGACCAACGGTCCACCACTGTTTCCGCTTGAAATAGCTGCATCAGTTTGAATCATGTTCCGATAGACACGTTCCAACCCCGTTTCGTCGGGTTGGGTAAAGTTGACACCCGTGTTGCTCACCACGCCTACAGTAACCGTTGGCTTTGCGTTGATATCGAACAGGCCAAAGGGATTTCCGAACGCAATTGCCCATTCGCCAACATCCACGTTGTCGCTATTGGCTAACGTCAGAAACGGAAATGCATCCCCCTTGATCTTGAGGAGCGTCACGTCCGTTGTGGCATCCGTTCCGATGATCTCGGCGTCGTATTTATCTCCATTGGTCAACGTCACAACAACTTTTGATGCCTTGCCAGCAACGTGGTCGTTCGTGAGGATATAGCCATCCTTGGAAATAAGGAATCCAGAGCCCAATCCCTTGACTTCATACTGCCTACGATACGTTCCACCGCGGCGCCGACCGAAAAACTGGTCCAAAAAGGGGTCTCCAAATCCAAAATCAGCGAATGGGTCACGATAAATCTGTTCCCTCGTTTCCGTGACGTTGATCCCTACAATGGCAGGAGAACACTTCTTCACGGCACGAACGATGGCATTCTGCCGCGACGAACCTACATCGTCCGACACGTGCGAAGCAGAGGCATGTGACTCCGTATACAACGATTCACCATCATTGGGGTTGTCTGGTGAACAGGCCGACATAGGATGCGCCGACAAGGCAAGGAGCACGGCAGCAATCAACGGAGATAACTTCATCGGGGCGTTTTCCTTTTGTTTCACGACAAACAGCCGTACCTGACGAATTCAAAGGCGGAGCATTGCGCTAGTTTTGCATCCATGCTTGTTGACGTTGCCTTGCCACTGCCCAGACTGTCGCCCCTTACCTACCTCCTGTCCGATGATCAGGCAGGGGGCCGTGGCACCATGGATGGCTTTCGTGTACTGGTACGTGTGGGAAAGCGCACTATGACTGGCACCATCGTTCGTTCCCATCCGCCATCGGAAGCGAGCGTGGAAGGCATACGGCACATTGAAGAAGTTCTCGACGACGATGCTTCCTGCTCGCCAAGCATGTTGAAGCTTACTCGTTGGCTAGCCGAGTACTACCTCTGCAGTTGGGGCGAAGCCATTCATGCCGCACTCCCTGCAGGTCTTACGCCCGAGGCGGTCGTTCGTGTAACGGTTGAGCAGCCACTGCTACCATCGGACATTGCAGCCCTGGAACGTCGGGCACCCAAACGTGCCTCTCTTCTGCGCCTTCTTCAAGATCACCGTGATTCTGTCAGTGTTGCTTGGCTCGAACAACAGCTCCGCACGTCCAGTATTGCCGATCAGTTGGCAGCGCTTCAGCGCGATGGAATCATCTCCATAACATCCGGGATCGAAGGAGCTGTCGCACCCAAAAGACAACGAGCCGTCGTCTTGTCTGCCAAACTTGCACATGATGACGATGCCCTCCGCGCAGCACTCGACATCCTCGATCATCGGTCACCCAAACAATCTGCTGTGCTTGGGCAACTCTATCTTTCCCATCGCCGTGGTGAAGGGCCACAACTTCGTACTCGTCTCATTGAAGAGCTGCGTACAACAACCGCCGTGGTGGACTCTCTCGTGGCAAAGGGATATGCAGACCTCGTTACCGTGGATGTACGACGTGAATCAACAGCTGTTGGCTCCTTGAGCCAGCGCTCGGAAGGTGAGCTTCCCCTGACGTCGGAACAGCTCGCCGCTGTTGAAAGCATCAATGCCGCAACGAGTGCCAAGGCCCCCTCCATTATCGTTGTGGAGGGAGTAACAGGCAGCGGAAAAACTGTCGTGTATCAACGGGCCATACGAAAGGTCGTTGCCGAGGGACGACGTGCATTGATCCTTGTACCAGAGATTGCCCTAACGCCACAATTGGCGGACCGATTTCGCGACGTCTTTGGTGAGCACGTCGCAGTGCTCCATAGTAGGATGCATGCGGGGGAACGCACGGATGTGTGGCGGGCGATACGTTCGGGAGAAAAGTCCATCGTCCTTGGTCCCCGTTCAGCTGTTCTCGCCCCCGTCCAGAATCTCGGCATCATCATCGTGGATGAAGAACACGAACCGTCCTACAAGCAAGATGATCCAGCGCCCCGGTATCACGGTCGCGATGTTGCTATCATGCGTGGCCAATTCGAAAGCTGTGTTGTCGTGCTTGGCTCCGCGACGTTGTCGCTGGAGACAGCCCGGAATGTGTCCTTGGGACGGTATCAGCATTGCTCACTGACGCACCGCGCTGATGGCGCAGTGATGCCTGAAGTTCGCATCGTGGACATGAGAACAGCTCGAAAGGAGGGCACACTAACCGGAGCATTCTCCCACCAACTTGTTGACGCAATAGTGGAGCGCATCGGCCGTAAGGAGGGTGTGTTGTTGTTTCTCAATCGCCGTGGATATGCTCGCGAAGTGCAATGTCATGACTGCGGAGACGTACCGCAATGCAAGAACTGTGATGTGTCATTGACCTTCCACAAGGCAACCAACATGCTGCGGTGCCATTATTGTGGGCACAACGAACCAGCTCGAACAATGTGCCTCTCTTGCGGCGGTACATCCATCAAGGAAGTAGGTACGGGCACACAACGGCTAGAGGAAGACTTGGCGGAACTCCTCCGCGAACGCAGTGTGACGGCTACCATTGCTCGTATGGACGCGGATAGTACTGCACGGCGTGGAAGTCACCGCAAACTGCTCCAGCGCTTCGCGGATGGTGATATAGACGTTCTCATAGGCACACAGATGGTGGCCAAAGGTCTTGACATTGGTCGTGTGACTCTTGTAGGGATCATGGCGGCCGATCAAGCGTTGTATCAGTCGGATTTTCGAGCCTCCGAACGTACTGTCCAACTATTGGTACAGGTGGCCGGTAGAGCCGGCCGCACGGGAAGCCGCCCAGGAACCGTGTTGGTACAGACGTTCACGCCCACCCATCCTGCCATTCAGGCCGCAGTCACCAATACACTGAAAGAGTGGCGGGAGTCGGAAACCTCGGAACGTCTTGTTCCTCCGACGTATCATCATCATCAAAAACGACAAGACAGTAGATCCCTCGGGTGCGCAATGTAGGGCCTACCTTCGCGCAACCTTAGAGGAGTATTACCGCAGTTTTGCATCCGCACGCGTCCGTGTTCACGTGGACGTAGATGCTTCGGGATATTTGTGATGGATGAAGCTATCGAGTGTCGACCACATTGCGGGGCATGCTGCATTGCACCTAGTATCACTACCCCTCTGCCCAACATGCCACATGGAAAACCTGCTGGTGTTCCGTGCCTGCACTTGACCGTTGACCTGCGCTGCGGTTTGTTTGGCCAAGCAACGCGCCCGTCGTTCTGTGCTTCACTTCAACCACGGCGCTCCATGTGCGGTCATTCCGCGGCTGAAGCGCATTCGATTCTGCTTGAGCTGGAAATTTTGACGTCTCCCAAGAACGATTCTATACCTTTGCCGCCATGAAAACGCTTCTACTTCTCGGATCAGGTGAACTCGGTAAGGAGTTCGTGATTTCCGTCAAACGATTGGGACATCGCGTCGTTGCCGTAGATTCCTATCAGCATGCACCTGCCATGCAGGTTGCCGATGATTGGCGTGTTGTGAACATGCTAGATCCAGCTGCCCTTGACGCCGTCATTGATGATGTACAACCAGACATCATCGTTCCAGAGATAGAGGCCATACGCACGGAGCGTCTATTTGCCTACGAGTCGCGCGGAATCCACGTTGTTCCAAGTGCTCGGGCTGCAAACTACACCATGAATCGCAAGGCAATTCGTGATTTGGCTTCGCGGGAGCTAGGCGTCAAAACCGCCCGTTATGCTTACGCATCAACAGAGACGGAGTTTATGGAGGCTCTCGCCGATATCGGCATTCCATGCGTTGTCAAACCACTGATGTCTTCATCGGGCAAGGGCCAGTCGACGGTGCGTTCTGCAGCAGAAGCGCAGCGGGCATGGACCTATGCCATGGAGGGGTCTCGCGGAGATCTTCGTGAAGTTATCGTTGAAGAGTTCATTCCGTTTGAATCGGAGATAACGCTGCTCACAGTAACGCAACACGCTGGACCCACCATGTTTTGCCCACCTATTGGCCATCGGCAGGAACGCGGAGATTATCAGGAGTCATGGCAACCGCATAGTATGCCCGAGGTGTTGTTGCGCAAGGCTGAAGCAATGGCGGAACGCGTTACCAAAGCCCTCGGAGGAGCTGGACTGTGGGGTGTAGAGTTTTTCTTGACGTCATCGGACGTCTACTTCTCGGAGCTTTCTCCTCGACCTCATGACACTGGCATGGTTACGCTTGCTGGCTCGCAGACCTTCACCGAATTCGAGCTTCATGCCAGGGCTATTCTTGGCCTACCCATACCATCCATCAGTGTTGAAAGGGTTGCTGCCAGTGCCGTTGTCTTGGCATCCGAGGTTGGAACCGTCCGTGACTATCAAGGCTTGGAACAAGCGCTTTGCGTTGCAAACACCGACGTACGCTTGTTCGGCAAACCTAGTACGCGACCGTATCGACGTATGGGTGTGGCACTTGCTTGGGACTCTACAAACGCGTCCATCGATTCTGTGCGAAAGCGTGCCCGAGAATCCGCAGCATCGATACACATAGTCACCGCCGAATCGACGTCAGAATAACCCCCAGCAGAATACAACTCATTCCCAGCCATTGATACCAGTCAGGCTTTTCCTGCAGTACAACGATGGAAAAGAATGCCGTGAAGAGAAATGTCAGCCCCGTGGTAAGGGGTACATAGACGGAAAGACGCGTTTCTGCCAACAAAGTACCCATCACAACGAAACTGGCGAACAGGACAAGGCATCCCAATGAACCTTGCCACGTTTTTAGTGCCAGGAGGATACTCTGAAAGGACATTCCCTTTCCATGTAAGGCCGTGGTCAGGAGCGTCATGCCACCAACGCTGAGGAGACACTGCAGAGATGCCAACAAAACGGTACGTTTCATATCAGCGATTGGCATTCACATTGGCCCGTTGCAGTGCATCGAAGTACAATCGGATCAACGTCTCGTAGTCGCGCGTATACTGTTCGCGAACTGACTCCAGGATGTCTTTCTGGCTTCGTTGACGCCCTTCGAGCAAGTCCTCATCGAGCGCGGCTGGACTGCGCCGAGTGACGTCCGTCCCAGTTCGGCTTTCGCGTTGTTTTTCGTAGTCGCGATCATTGACTGACCGTGATGCGTTCAAAAGGCGAGACAGGATGCGTTCTTGGCGCATGCGCGTTTCTGGTGTTATTGACCCAGTCTGCATATCGGTCATCACTTCCTTCATGTCCTCGGCGATTGCTTTCAGATCTCCAACAGGCTTTTTGGAGCCAGCGGGGGCGCGTTCCTGATCCTTCGCCAACTCCTGCATCGCTTGCAAGGCTTTCCCCTGCTGCTGTGCCAGCCTGCCCATTTCGGCCCGCTGCTGTTCGGACATCTGCTGGCCATTCTGGCCAACTTGCTGGGACCCTTGATTGATTTGCTGTTGTTGGTCGGCTAATGATTGGAGACGCTGAAACGGGCTTTGCCCCTTTCCATCGCCCATTCCTGGATTCTGGCCCGAGCCCCCCTGGCCTTGTCCGTCACCCTGCATCATTTGCCCAAGAGCATCGCTCATCTTGGAGATGGCGGAGTTCATGGAGCTCATCGCTTGTGACTGTTGCTGAGCAGCCATTTGCCCCCGTCTGTCCTGGAGGTTTTGCATAGCGTCTTTCATGCTTTGCAGGGCATTGCCCATGTCCTGAGCCATATCCGGGGTAACGTCCATACTTTTCTGCGCCAAAGCCATCATCTCGTTCGCCACATTGGCCATGGCCTCCTGAAGCCGTTGCTGTTGGCGTGCCAAACTGGGCGCCTGAGCCGACTGGGCGTCCATGGACTGCGATTGATCGCGCAAATTCTCTTGTTGTTTGCTAAGGTCAAGCATGTCGTTCATGGACTTCTGCATCTGCCGGACAGCTTCTTTGGCACCGCGCTTCTTCATTTCGCGCTTGAGTTGTTTCATTTGCTGGGCAAAGCGCTGGAGGTTCTGCGATGCTTTCTGTTGCTGCTGCTG
>JALOMA010000065.1 GCA_025455735.1 Candidatus Kapaibacterium sp. | reverse complement strand
ACAGTTGTTGTTCTTGATTCTGCCCTTCCGCCCAAACGAAAGATAGCGCCTTCGCGGCCGCTGATGTTAGGATTGGCCTTTGTTGTAATAACGGCCCTTTATATTGTCGTTGTCCCGTCATTGGAAGTATATAAAAAACGAGGCCAGATTTTACCTGACGATGCTGTTGCGATGAATCGGAACCTTGACTAACCGAGAATTTTGTTGGCTTCCAAACGAAGTTGCGTGGTGAGATAAGCGAGTGCAGGGTGTTTCCGAATGGTGCACAGTGGGATGTATCGATCCAGCGTGTTTTGAATGTAGGAGAGTGGATTTCTCTTTAGATTAAATTCCAAACAGCGAAAGTTGTCTAAGCGAGATACAAGTTTAATGACTAGAGCGTCGTCTGGCGCTGTCGTCAATGACTGAGCGTGGGCGAGATCAACGGCTTCGGGGTCCAGTTTTGCTTTCGCCAGATCCTTAGTGAGTATGTCTACGAGAAATGCCGGGTAGGCACCAAAGTTGTATTCCAATACAGATTTCGTAATCGTATCGGAATCTTCGAGAACATCGTGAAGGAGTCCTGCAATCAGGAGGTCACCATCTCGGACGTTCAACTCATCCAAAAGAATGCGAGCGACGCGCGTTGAGTGCCAGAAATAGGGTGTGCCGTCATTGCGTCGTTGATACTCGTGTACGCTGTGCGACATTTCGTAGGCATCCAGAACCTTCGTCACGACGAGCGGACTAAAGCTCGCGACTAGGCGTGCCTCCAGCTCTTCGTAGCTCATCATGGTTCGATTATAGCGCGGTTCCGGTAGCATGGTCATGGCAAGCGTTCCAAAACAGAGTTCATGAGTTCTTCTGCCGAGGTTCTCGTTGATGCCGTTACCGTGGTACCGCTCATGAGGAGAGCAATATCGTCCACCGCCATTGTTCGGGGGACGGCAACCGCCTCAACACGCGTGGTGCCACCATCAATGCGCTTCTCTACACGGACGAATGCCGAACCATACGCTGCAATCTGGGCGAGGTGTGTAATGCAAAAAATTTGATGCCGGGCGCTCAAGTCATGCATGACAGCACCGACGGTCGTGGCAATTCTTCCACTGATTCCAGTGTCGATCTCGTCAAAAATCATGGTGCCAACGGATCCACGTTCTGCAATGGCTCTTTTGAGAGCCAACATAAGCCTTGAAAGTTCGCCGCCAGACGCAATACGATCAAGAGGCCTTGGCTGCTCCCCTGGATTTGCCGAGAAATGGAAGGCAACATCGTCAATGCCATTCGCTCCGAGAGGTCTCATCGTATTGGCTACTATCAGTGTTGCAGCCTTCATTCCCATGAGTGCAAGAGAAGTATTGACAGACTTTACAAGACGGGGAAAAGTCTTTTTTCTCTTCTCTGATAAGATGTTCGCCTTCTTTAGCGCCGATGCTGTAGCACGTTCTACCGCTGATTCAGCTTCGACGAGCAGTTCGTCGACATTTTCCAGCATTGACATCATCATCGTTGCACGGACGTATTCTTCGCGAGCGGAATCCAGCGATCCATATTTGCGAATCAGTCGCTGGAGTTGACTCTGGCGCAGACGAAGCTCTTCAAGACGCTCGGCAGAGAAGTCCTCTGGGTCGGCAAATCGTGCAACATCGCCTGCAATCTCCCTGCAGGCAACGCGCGCGCTTTCAAGTTCTTCGACATGACTGTGCAACTCTGGGATAAGGCCTGCAAGGGAGGATAGAGCTTGCACAGCTTGGCTCAATTGGTCATAGGCAGACATATCTCCGCCATAGAGACGATCGCGCACAGTTGTAGCCGCGGCAACGATACTCTCGGAGGACTCTCCGCGCAAAAGGTCAGCTGCAACCTGGCTGTCTTCGCCTGGGGAAGGATTGACAGATTCGATGTCCTGAATGATGAAATGCAACCGTGACCGCTCGAAGTCAGCTGTTTTGGCCTTCTCCTGAAGATCGTGAAACGATTTTCGAGCATCAAGAACCGTTTGCCAAGCATCGGCCATTTCTTGCACGTCATCTTGTAAGCCAGCAAGGCTGTCCAGAATGGCGCAGTGCGTTGAACTATCCAACAGGCCGTGGGTGTCGTGCTGTCCATGAAAGTCCATAAGCAGCGATGCCACCGTACGAACAGTCTGTAATGGCACGGGTGAGTCGTTTATGAAGGAGCGCGTGGTGCCAGACGCCGTCACTTCACGTCGCAAGACCAGTGAGTCGTCATATGCATCCAACCCTTCTGCGCGAAGCGTGTTCGCCAACCTCCCTGGAGCATTACCACCAAAGGTGCATTCCACAATCGCTTTCCGAGCCCCTTTCCGTACGGTATCAGACGGGGCACGCCCACCTAAAGCCAAGGCTAGGGCGTCCATGATGATGGATTTCCCTGCACCCGTTTCTCCAAGGAAGACAGTCATGCCTTCGGAAAACTCAAGGTCAACCGATTCAATTAGCGCAACGTCCCGAATAGACAGCGTTCGCAGCATGCGACGCACTCCCCTGAATGGTTCAAAGTCGCGTAAGACGTGCTTGAAACAACTTGAAGGCCCCGAAGCATATCGCACCGAACAGGACTACGGCTGCCAGTGGGTGAACTTCCTGACCAATTACAACGACGGTGATGGTGAGCACGAACGTGGAGATGGCCAGAATCAGAATCCACAACAAAGCCATGGTGCTTTCCAGAGGAAGGGTGTTAGGTTATATCAGGCATCGGAGTCAGTGACCGTCCACTGACCATAACGCGACCGAAACTCTGACAATTTATCGCTCGGCACGCGTATCAACAAGCGAATGCCGGTTTCTAGGTCGTCGCGCTTGAGAACGTCGGCGTGGTCATAGAGGCGAGAAACCAAGCCTCCGTGTTCATACGGCAGGTGAACAACGCTCGTCGTCGTTGAATCATCATACGTTTCGGACATGCGTTCCATCAATCTACCGAGGTTGATGGAGCGTGCCGCAGATACAAATACACAACCCGGGAATTCGGCCTCCAAATCATGAAGCATGAGGCGATCTTCCAATGCATCGATTTTGTTGAAGACGAGGAGCATGGGCACGTCTCCAGCGCCGAGCTGACGAAGGGTTGCGTTCACAACGTCAATGTGGTCTCGAAGATGGTCCGACGTCACATCGACAACATGAATCAAAACATCGGCTTCAATCGCCTCAGCAAGGGTGCTCCGGAAAGAAGCAACAAGCTGTGTTGGGAGCTTGCGAATGAAGCCAACGGTGTCGGAAAGCAGGGCGCGTCGCCCCGAAGGCAATTCGAACGCTCGAACAGTTGTGTCCAGTGTAGCAAAAAGTCTGTCCTCGATGTACGTTTCTGCCAAAGTAATGGCCTTGAGCAAGCTCGACTTACCTGCGTTTGTGTATCCAACGAGGGCAAATCTGGGAAGGCCTTCCCGCGAAGACCTTTGGACTTCCCGTTGTTTGTCAATGACGCCTAGCTTTTCGCGGAGACGTTGCATGCGGATGCGATACATCCGACGGTCGGTTTCAATTTGCGTTTCTCCCGGGCCCCGAGTACCGACACCACCGTATTGCTTGGAAAGGTGTGTCCACATGCGCGTCAAACGAGGTAGCAGGTATTCAAGTTGTGCGAGTTCGACTTGTGTGCGGGCCTCGGTGCTCCGTGCTCGAGCCGCAAAGATGTCCAGAATCACACCGCATCGATCAAGGACCTTGACCTTCAACTCCTTTTCCAGGTTCCGCACCTGGGCGGGGCTTAGGTCGTCGTCAAACACCACCATCGATGAGCCGTTCTCTTCGATGAGGAGTTTAACTTCCTCCAGCTTGCCTTTCCCGATCGCCGTTGCTAGGTCCGGGCGCACGCGTTCCTGATACACACGTGCCGAAACGTCGGCACCTGCCGTGTCCAAAAGGAGTGTGAGTTCGTCCAAATGCTCGGAAACAATCGCTGGAGACGTTCCTTTGCGAATAACGGAAACGATGGTTGCCCGTTCGCGGGGCTTCAGTCCAATATCGTGCACAGATACCACGTAATGAAGGTAGCAAGAGCAAATCTACACTTTCAAGCATTGCGGCCAACGTACCATTCGTAGATTGGGGCCCTATGAAGGCCGCGATTGTACTTATCGTGATGGCTTGCACCCTATGTGCACGTTTGGCATTGGCACAGGACTTACCGGCGCTTCCGGTAACATTGGACTATGCCGATTCCGTTGTTGGTGTTGGCCCACTGGAGTCCGGTATACGTCGATTCGAGGGCAATGTGCGTTTTAGGCAGGGCAATGTGACAGTTACGTGCGACCGCGCCATTCACGACATTCCAAACAATGCAGTAACGCTTTTGGGCAACGTAGTCGTTGTTCAGGATAGTTTGTCGTTATTCGCTCCGAAGGTGGTTTATGACGGGAACAACGCACTGGCGACGGCAACTGGAGGCATCCGCGTGTTGGACAGGAGCCGCGAGATACGTGCGTTGAGTGGAACATATGGAACGCGTACGCGCATCATCCGTTTCGCATCCAGTGTACATGCGGTGGATGATTCGTTGGTCATGAGCTCCGACACGCTTGTATACAACAGAACGAGTAGGCGAACCGACGCCTGGGGCAACGTTGTCGTGATGGCGTCTGATACGCTCTCATGGATGGCCGCAGATACGCTTGTGCACGAACCACAACGGAAGACCATCGAATTGTGGGGGCACGCCCGACAGTGGGTTGTCTCTCCGGCAAAGGACTCCACCCAGTACGGTCCCGATACCTTGAACATAACAGCTGATACGATCTTGATGTCACGCCTACCATTCTACTACCAAGTGGCAAGGGGCCGTGCCACAATGGTACGGGGAAGCCTTGCGGCCCGAGGGCAGGTGCTCGAGCTGAATGATTCGCTTGGGACGATTCTGTTGTTGAACAAGCCTGTCCTATGGAGCGATTCCATGATGCTTCGGGCCGATACGATTACGATTCAAGCGCCACAACGTATCGTGAAGGAGGTTGTTGGAAACCGAAATGCCCTGCTCGTGAGCAGAGGAGATAGTAGCTATACCAGCAGATTTGATCAGATTGCGGGAGACGACTTGCGCATTTCCATCGCTCAGGACACCGTGCGATCTATGGTTGCAGCAGGAAATACCCGGAGCATTTACTTCAGATTTGAACAGCAACGGCCCGAAGGCCTTGCACAGTTTTCGGCAGACACGACCGTTGTCGAGTTTGAGAAGGGTATTCCAGAGAATATCCGATGGCTGGGCACGGTGCGGGGTGAGCAACATCCAGAGAACATTGTGGCCGGAGCTCGAGACGAAACATACCGGTTGCCGGACTTTGAATGGCGCACTGACCGGCCGGTGCTCTTATCCCTTCCTCAAGTAATTCAACCGACTCCAGTTCGCCAACAGTCTCTCGAATCCCCGCGCCGCTCTTTGTAACCATTCGTCTTGACTGGTGTTTAGGCAACAACAACGACGCACTACGCACAGTATCCATGCAAACACGAATTGCGTTCATCATAATCTGTATCCTGCTCTTTGTTGGTGCGGGAATGCATGCCATTGCCCAAATCGAGCGGCCCTTGCCGTCGCGAAAAGCAGCGGGATTGGAAGGGACGGAGTTCATTGTTGGGTTCATGCAGAACGAACTTCGGACGATACTCTATCCAGGTGGAGCGGATGTTCTACGCCTATATATAGCATCAGAGTTTGATGCTCGTGTTCGAGTGAGAGTCGGACGCTTCGAAGAGTTTTTTATCAATGTCAAGGCCGACAGCGTCGCGACGGTAAACGTCAGCGACCTCTATGAGGTTCGATTTTCCTCCGTTGTGGAGGGCAAGGGAATTCAGCTCTCAAGTGATGTACCGATATCGGTATACCTCCTAAACTCCCGAGCTCTTTCGACGGATACCTATGCTGCGATCCCAACAACGTATCTCGGAAAGGAATATGTAATTGCATCCCTTCCAGCGGTGCGGTATGACTCCACATCGGATGATGAAGCAAACCTGCATTTCATGAGGCTCCGCCCGGGTCAGTTTATGGTCATCGGAAGCGCTCCCAATACGAAGGTTAGGATCGTACCGTCCTGCAACCTTGTCGATGGTCATGTCAAAGGAGATACGATTGAAGTCTTCTTGAATGCCGGAGACACGTATCTAGTGCAGGGAGACACCACGGAACTCCTCGGAAACAACCTAACGGGTACGCGAGTAACGTCAACCCAGCCAGTGGTCGTGTTGTCTGGTCATGTCCGAACATCCGTTACTACGTCGGCTCTCGATTTGAGGTCATCCAAAGACCACCTAGTTGAACAGCTACTTCCAACGGACCGATGGGGTAGGCGATTTGCCGTGGTGCCATTTGGATTTCCTGACAATACGGACAAACTGCTCATTGTCCCAAATGAGCTGCCCGTCAAGGTGACGTTCCACGGTGGAGGAATCCCCATCACGACCGACATCGTCAGTCCAAATGCGCTGGAATGGTCCATCAGCAATGCTGCATACATCGAGACTGACAAACCAGTACAGCTCATTCAACTGATGCAGTCACCTACGGGACGCACGGGCCCAGTTCCACTAGGCGACCCAGCAATGGTCGTTGTTCCACCCCTCGAATACTACACGAATTACGCAGTATTTCAAGCTCCACGACTCTTGCTGGATGACGTAGGCACGATCCAGAGAACGCGTATTTCGGTGATAAGTGACCTAAGCGCGGCATCATCACTCCGGAACAAAGATCGCTTCGTCGCCGACGTAGACCCCAACTTCCTTAACAGACGCGTCCCTGGTACCAATCTTTGCTTTTCTGTGCTTGATATTGACACGGCAGTGGTCTACAAGTTAGAGGCGGATAGTGGACAATTCAGCGGTGTTATGTACGCCGTCGCGAATGCCGATTCGTATGCAAATATCTATGGCATGTCGTTCGAGCCATCATCTCGACGTCCACGGACGCCCCCTCGATTTGAGATCGTCGCTAACTGCGGGGAGCTTTCAGGTCTGATTAGGGATTCCACAACCGTTGATGCCATGCTTGATCCACTTGAAGTGGACATTCGTAGAACCTTCAACATTGACTACGAATTGGGAACGCCCAGCACCAATGGTGCTGTCTCGTTTCGAGCGAGGGTCGTTAATCGCTTTCGCGACGCTCGTATCGTGTTGCAAGCCTACGATACGAATGTAACGGGACGGGAATGGGATTATCATTACAATGCCCCAGAACTACGTTTTCCTCCAGAGATACGGCTTGTTGCTGGTTCTGCCACTGTGTGCGAAGTGGTTCACATCGTCAACGCAGACACAGCAAGTGTCGTTATCAAAGGGCTTTCCTTGACAGGTGACGTACGGTATTCGTTTTCTCCAGCACTGGTCAAGGACACTATTCTTCGTCCAGGGGATACACTTACCGTCACGATTTGTCTGGCACCTCCAACCACCCCCGCTCCATCGCCAGCTGTTCTCGTGTTCGTGACGGATTGCAACCTTGAATACTCGGTCAATGTACGGCCAATCACGGGGGCATCACTACAGGGGGTAGATGTGGATTTGGGAGTCGTACGCCTTGGTGACCAAGCATGTGGCAAAGCTCGCATTCAGAATGATGGCGTTACACCTGTGACGGTCACTGCACTTGATCTGTCCTCAACCCTACCGGAATTCACGGTGGATTTGGCAGCCTTGCAGCTCCCCCGTGTTTTGCAACCCGGGCAATCGATGGACGTCCCCGTATGCGTCATACCGCGAACGGTAGGCGTCGTTCGGCGCCTTGACTCCGTCCGATCCACACCTGCTCTTCGTACTGCAGTGGGCTATACCGTTCGTGGGATAAGACCCGACGTGCGTAATGTTAGTGTCAACTGGCCGAACCTTCGTGTCGGCACGTCGGAGGACGGTGTTGCAACGCTTGCCAACCGAGGGGAGGCAGATGCGGTGCTCACGCTGGCGCGCGCCGTTGGTGATGTTGAAGCGTTTGACATCAGTGCGTTCAATGCGGGACCAGTGCGTATAGATTCGTTGTCCAGTGCAGTCTTGCGATTGCGGTTCAATCCGACGCAGCGTGGAACTGCTACAGCGACGCTGCATTGTGTTGTTGATTGGGAACCTCACGACACGGTGACCATCACTCTTACTGGCAGTGGAACACTTCCCGAAATTGTTGTCACGGACGTTGACTTCGGCAAGGTCATTGTCGGAAGAACTGCCACGCGGGCGACTACCGTCTATGAGACATCGGGTAACGAAGCGTTGACAATTCGCTCCGTAGCATTGGGTGGTGGCGATGTGGCCGCCTTCGTCATTGATCCGGAGTTGTACAGATTGGGAGTCAAACCTATTGGCCATACCGTGGCAGAGGAATGGGCCTTTACTCCATCGCGACTAGGTCCGCATGAAACAACTATTCTCATAACCCATGACGCTGCTCCAGCCTTCAAGGATAGTGTTTCCATCATTAGGTTCCGAGGGCTAGGCGTTCCAGAGGGTACGGATACGACGGACGAAATCGTCGCCAGTACGGTGTTCCTCGATGTTCCGTCACCGCGGTGGTTTTGCAATGTGGACACTGCGAGCGTGCGTGCTACTGTGCAAGGAACGGTACCACGAATTGCACGAGGACTCAACGTTTCTGTCGATGGAGTCAGTGTGGAGTCCATTGGGCCACGCTTTCCTGTACAGATTGTTCCAGGCGAAGAGCTGGCATGGTTTGTGCCATTGGCGCCTACGCGACAGATGCAAACGTCCGTAGTTGCACAGTTCCTATGGGCTGATGGTTCCGACACGACATTGACGCGAATTGTGCCAGCTGAACCTATTCCCATCGTAGTAGGTAAGCCCAAAGATGTACTAGTTCGCCCGGGAGTTGAGACGCGAGTGGTAGGTTCGGTGTCTCTCCCCATAGCTGTATCGGAGCCACTACGTATACGAGTACGTGTTCAGATTAACCGAGCACGGTTTGCATTGGATTCGCAATCGTCATTAGTCTGGATAGATGCTGGTGGTACGAAGGCTCCCATAACGGCTGCCATAACGCAAACGGCAGATTTTGTTGAGTTTGTGACAGACAGCAAACAGACGCTGCCGGTCGTTCTTGGATTTGACATCGCGGGATTGGCGCTTTTGGACGATCCCAGACCACTTCAGGTAGCAATGTTCGTGTACGTCGAAGACTGCATTGAACAGCGGATGACGGACTTTACCTGGAGCACCGAGTTGTGTGGAGACATTATTCGCATGGTTCGGATTGGTGGTGGGCTGGAGATTGGCTTACGGAGCTCGGTTGTTGGTTCTGGTGAAGACGTCTTGATTGATGTTCTCGCCGAAGAATCTGGAACCGTTGACGTCTCGCTCGAAGACATGTCAGGAAAAAGAATGTCGTTGTGGGAAAAATTGTCCTTGAACATGGGACATAGTGTTCTTAAATTTCACAATTCCGTTCAAGCATCTGGTCTTTACAGGCTAGTCGTGCGGCATGGGAACGGGGATGTGTTGTTACCCTTGATACTCGTCAAGTAGGGGTTAAGGATGAAGAGATTACTTACCATCATTGTTGCAATGATGACGGCGGCTACTTCTGGGCTTATTGCCCAAGGCGAGCTTGCCAACCCACTAGAGCCGGCAAAGGGCCGGCCACGGATCTTCATTGGTCCGGTTGGTGGTTACAACCGTTCGTTGCACTCATCCGGCTTTCAGTCGGTTGTGGGAGACGTGCTGTGCCCTGATTTCCAGCAAGGCAACGCAAACGGTTATTACTTCGGGTTCTCGGGAGAGTACCTGTTAGGGAAGCCAGCGGAGTCGAAATCGTCGCTCATTGCGCGAATCGTCTACAATGCATTCCCAGCGAACTATCGCGAGCCTGGGGACAGGCTGCCATCGATAGCGCCTGATAACAGCATCGTGTACTCTTCAGTAGAGCACGTAGCTGAAATCAACTATGGCATTGTTGACCTTGAGGTGGTATACAAGCTAAACCTGTTCAACTCGAACTTCGGCGTCGTAATCGGGCCAACGGTTGGCATCCCGGTTTCGACGACCATTGAGCAGCGTATGGAGCTTGTTGAGCCGCTGAATGCGCGCTTTGATAAGGTTTTGGTGCCTGATGGCATTTACACGAATAATGATCGTGCGATTATTCTTCGGCCAGAAGGCGAGATAGAGGATCGAGCGGGAGTTCGTGTGGCAGTGAAAGCTGGTGCGCAGTACGAAATTCCTGTTGGACGTCTTCTGTTGGTACCTTGTGTGTACTACAACTTTGGCATTACCGAGGTGAGTCCAGCGAACAATCTGCGAATCAACGCGCTTCAAATGGGCGTGGACCTTCGGTTCGCGATCTGACGAATCGTCAAACGGATTCACTTCAGGCAAGTCCACAAACAACGCAATGAACGATGCCCGCTTCGAGCGGGCATCGTTGTTCTATGGATGGAAAACGATGCAGCGACTTTGGGCACCATGGCGTAGTGACTATGTAGGCGGTCAGCGCAAGGACGCTTGTTTTCTCTGCGAGGCGGCGAACTCGGAATCTCCTGAAGAGTCTCTCCTCGTGCATGCATCCTCGTCCATCATTGTTGTGATGAATCGATTTCCGTATAATGCCGGTCATCTCCTCGTTGCTCCGCGGCAGCACGTGGCGGCGATTGGTGATCTATCGCCAGCATGTATGGCTGAGATGATGACCGTCATTTCAGATTGCGTAGGTGTTCTCACGCGGATACTTCGTCCCGATGGATTTAATGTTGGCGCGAATCTGGGAAGTGCTGCTGGTGCCGGGGTGCCGGATCACCTACACATGCACGTTGTCCCACGATGGCATGGTGACACGAACTTCATGGCAACGTTGGACGATGTGCGTGTCATGAGCTCCTCCTTGCAAGCAATGTACGACGACATCTCGCAGTCATTTCGTCCCAACCAAGGACATCGTGAATGAAGGGTTTTGCTCCGAAGAGGCGCTTCAGTCAGAATTTCCTGACAGACCCCTCAACAGCGGATAAGATCGTTCGCGAGCTTTCTGTTAAGCCTGGAGATACGTTGGTAGAAATCGGTCCTGGGACGGGCGTGTTGACCAAACGGCTGATAGCAACCGAATGCGCTCGGCTGATTGCTATCGATCTCGACCCAAGGTCGGCAGAGCATATCGAAACCCAGCCGTGGTTCGATGCAACGCGAACAGTTATCGTTGTTGGAGATGCGTTGAAGCAGGACTTAGGACAGTATGTTCGTGGCACGCCTCGTGAACAATGTGCAATCATTGGGAACATACCGTATGCCATCACGACCGATCTGTTGTTTTCCATCTTTGCACGTCGGCGTGAATTTTCACGTGCCGTCATCATGATGCAACGTGAGGTCGCAAAACGCCTCGTAGCCAGCCCTGGAAGCAAGGAATACGGCATCCTGTCGGTCGCTACGTGGTTTTGTTCAATT
The DNA here is from genome assembly GCA_025455735.1 of Candidatus Kapaibacterium sp. GTDB lineage: Bacteria > Bacteroidota > Ignavibacteria > Kapaibacteriales > Kapaibacteriaceae > JALHPC01. The sequence continues at coordinate 654 of JALOMA010000065.1, read as the reverse complement.
GCTTCACTCCGCTTTCATGTTTCGCCGGGGGCATTCTTTCCCAAACCCGACGTTACGAGTTCCGTGGTATCGATCGAGCTCAGAGCGGATGATCCTTTGCCCGTTTCTTTTGAGGACTATATGGGTTTTGTCCGCGCAGCCTTCAGTCAGCGGAGAAAGGTCCTCTTGAACGCACTGGCAGGATGGTACAGCGCGGTAGGGAAGGGAGCTTCCATACGCGATACTGGCAACGCAGTGAGTATGGGGTGCGACCTCGGACGGACGCGGGCTGAAGAGCTTTCACCTGAGAGGTTGTTTGCGGTCTATCTGGCATTAGTCGGTGGGGGACGTCATGCGTAACAGGCTGACCGATGCGACGCGTTCCTTGCTGCAATTGGTAGCGACTAACGTCATTTCGTACGACATCTATACCATTGCCATTATGACGATCTATTCGTCACTAGCAATCGTTCTATATCCATTTGTGCCAACGGCTGGAAGCATCATCCTTCAAGACATGCTGATTGCCGTTACAATTGGCGCACTCGTTCTCCTTTGGGGTATCACAGGGCAACCCTTATTTGGACTGCTTAGGCGGTTCTATATCATTCCGGTCATCTACATCATGTACGACCAAGTACATGCCTTTGTGAGGGTTGTCAATCCACACGATTT
>JALOMA010000064.1 GCA_025455735.1 Candidatus Kapaibacterium sp. | reverse complement strand
TACCATGATATGAATTCACGTCGATGGCGTCGATATCAGACTCATCAAATGGAGAGCTGCCCCGCGGCTAACAGGCTTGATGACGTCATCCTTTGCCATGTAACCCCTCCCCCCTTGTCATCAGTCGTCATCAGTGAGCCAACTCCTCTCGTTAGATGACGTAGTATATGGACGACCCCATATGTTCGTGTCACTTCCCGAAAACTGATTTGCTAGATGAAAAATGCTATCAACGTTATGCAGAAAGGATTAAAGCACTAAATCCTTAAAAATAACCGATTTCACACCACCGAACTCAGCTTGTGGGCAATGGGGAAGGCAAAGGGTCATTATGTCATAAAGGAGTGGGGATGTGATGATGGAAGAAAGAATGAAAAAAGTTAGATTTTCCAAATATTCGCTGTAATAGCTTCGGAACGGTAAGTCAGAGGAGAAAATTAGCAGCAAATAGTAACAGTAACTTCAGTCGAGCTATCAAACAATACTATGATTGAACTTGTTGATCGATGACTTCCCCAGAACTATGGGTCGGCCCGCCCACCAAATTACATTTTTCTAAATGACGACCAGATGGCCATAGACGGCAGGTCGGACAACACAGAACGTATCAGAACGGCATTGGGAATCCACGGTGGCGCTGTAGGATCGAATGCCTGGGCAGTTTCAAGGAAAGGTAGTGGAGCATTGGTGGCAAACGATCCGCATCTTTCGCTCGCTCTTCCAGCTAGCTGGTATCAGATTCATCTCACGTCGAAGCGTCTCAACGTCGTTGGTATGAGTATTCCCGGACTACCATTGGTCTTTAGTGGACGAAACGATGACGTAGCCTGGGGTCTTTCCAACGTCATGGTTGACGACGTCGACTACTTTGTTGAGCGAGTTGATAGCTCCAATACCAACTACTATTTCGACGCAAACAAAGGAAGAATGAAGTTCCGATATCGACGTGACACGATACGGATACGCGGCCAGGCTGACTCGCTCATTGACCTTCGGTTTACCTCGCGAAGCGCCGTCATCAGCGATGTTCACTTGGCTCGAGATCCCCGCACAGCATTTGGTGTCGATCGTCCCAGAGCCACAAGCTTGCTTTCGACAACAGCGATTACCTTTCGCTGGACAGCACGCAATCCCTCCAGTGATGAAATCCTTGCATTGTATCGATGTGCTTCTGCACGAAGTCTTGCAGACGTCAAGGCAGCCTTCGCATCTTGGTATGCGCCAGCCATGAACGTCACGGCTGGATCAAAGCGCGGAGATGTCGTGAGTTTTCCAGCGGGGCTCGTTCCGGTGCGAGGCTCAAGGAACGCAGAGTTCATAAACCCAGGGTGGGATCCTCAGGCTGATTGGAAGGGGTCAACGCATCTTTCCGTGTACGGATCCACATCGCCAGGCCGAAAATTTGTGGTTGCAGCAAACAATAGGCTAACAACAAGGACGGGCCCGTTTGTCGGCAACATCTTCGAGCCGGCGTCGCGAGCAGAGCGTATCGCACAGCAGCTAGGCTTATACGATGAGTACGGCGTACGGGACGCACAAGTAATGCAAATGGACATGCGATCGCCATATGCAGAACAAATGGTACGCGTTCTCTTACCGGTCTTGAAGAAAGGATATGGCAGGTACGGCCCTCTCGAACGAACGGCGCTTGACGTTCTCAAACAGTGGGATGGGACATTTTCTCCACTGGATCCAGGTGCAGCCATCTTTGCCGTTTTGCAGCAACGTCTTGTCGTCAATACGTTCGAGGATGAATTGGGTGCACCACTCTTTGGAGAGTATGCTTTCGTTTCGAATGTCCCAACACGTCGTATACAGGAATTACTCGACCAACCCAACCATGAATTGTTCGATGATATTCGTACACAACAACGGGAGGATGCGCAATGGATCATTATCCGGAGCTTCGTCGAAGCCTGCCAGGAAATCCGCATGAAGACGTCGCAGGATGATCCCCGTCAGTGGGATTGGGGAGTCCTGCATCGAGTCACACTCTCTCATAGCTTCAGTAGCAATCCCCTGCTAAAGGCTATCATGGATCAGGGGCCCTTCGAGATTGGCGGAACAGCAACAACCATTAACAATACCGAATGGCGTTACGACAAACCGTATGATGTTCGTGTTGGCGCAAGTATGCGTATCATCAATGACCTCAACGACTCCATACAGTACGCTGTCGTTCCAGGTGGTGTGTCCGGCCAACCCCTTGATGCACACTATAGCGATCAAGTCCAGCTTTGGCTTAAAGGCGGTTACATTCAGATCCCCGTAAAGAGAACACCGGACATTTCCTTTCAACGGTACCATGTTTTCCTTCCACTCTAGCCCCGTCTCTTCAGCATCGATGTGTATCTTTGCCGAATTGACGAAGTACGAATAGTTGACGACCGCCCATACAGAGAGAGGAACACCATGACAGCAACCATACATATTGGTACGATGGCTACTGCGAAGGCCGACGCAATCGTTGTCTTTGTACCGCAGGAAGAAAAGGCATTTAAAGCCACGATGAAGGACATTGAAAGTAGTGTTCCGCACGTTGGTCCACTGGTTGCATCGGGAGATTTCAAGGGAAAGAAGAACTCTACGGTTGTAGCATATGGTGGCTCGTCGATGGCATCTCCTCGGCTGATTCTCGCTGGCCTTGGCAATAGCGCCGAGGTTACCGTGGAGTCCCTGCGTCGTTCGGCCGCTGCGGCCGCCAAACGCGCGGCTTCTGTAGAAGCAACGACATGTGCCTTTGTTCTGCCGTCGGTGGAGTCCCTTTCCGTTGGCGACCGTGCCCAAGCAATCGTAGAAGCCGCCCTTCTTTCTCAATATCGTTTTGACAAGTATCGCACGGTTCGAGAAAGCCTTGGCACACTTGTCAGCAAGGTAATTCTCGTCACAGACAAGGCAAGTCAAAAGGATGCAAAAGCGGCCCTTGACACGGCGTTGGCAATAGTAGAAGGAACGACGCTGGCACGCGACCTTGCCAATGCCCCCAACAACGAAATCTATCCCGAGTCTCTTGCGAAACGAGCCCTAGATGCAGGTAAAAAGTCAGGGTTTAAGGTAACGGTACTCGACAAACGCAGAATCGAAGCCCTGAAAATGGGGGGCCTCCTTGGGGTGAATAAAGGAAGTGCCCGTCCTCCGGTTTTTATTGAAATGTCGTACATGGGTGGAAAGAAAACGGACAAACCCGTTGTCCTCGTTGGCAAGGGTGTAACGTTCGACACTGGTGGCATCTCCATCAAACCATCCGCTGGGATGTCTGACATGAAGGGCGATATGCACGGTGCGGCGTCAGTCATTGGCACGATGTATACGGTAGCCAAACTAAAGCTGCCCATCAATCTTGTGGCTCTTGTTCCAGCAACCGACAACATGCCTAGTGGCACGGCCATTGTGCCGGGAGACATTCTCACGTTTATGAATGGTAAGACAGCGGAAATCGACAACACGGACGCCGAAGGGCGCCTCATCCTAGCAGATGCATTGTGTTACGCGGATCGCTTCAAGCCAAAGACAGTCATCGATCTTGCAACCCTGACGGGTGCGATCGTCATCGCATTGGGATCCGTGACGACTGGAATGATGGGTACCGACAACGAAACCATGAGCAAGCTGCGCGCTGCATCCGAACGTACATCTGAGTACGTATGCGAATTGCCCTTGCATGAAGAGTACGAAGAGCAGATCTCAAGTGATTACGCGGACATCAAGAACTCCGGCGGCCGGATGGCGGGTTCCATTACAGCCGGCCTCTTCCTCAAGCACTTCGTGACCTATCCATGGGTTCACCTTGACATAGCAGGCACAGCCCTCCTCCCCAAGCCAACAGCCTACCACCCGAAGGGTGGAAGCGGAGTTGGCGTTCGACTGCTGGTCGATATGCTCCGAAACTGGTAGTAGCGAATGACGCCAAACGATCATCTTCAGCAGGAGTTTGAATCAGAAGCATTGCCGCACATGTCGGCATTGTTCAACTTTGCCGTTCGCTTGTGTCGCGACCGAGACGATGCCGCCGATCTTGTCCAGGAGACCTACCTTAAAGCCTATCGTTTCTTTGATAAGTTCGAACGGGGAACCAACTGTAAGGCGTGGTTGTTCCGCATTCTTAAGAACTCATACATCAACAGATATCGGAAAAATTCAAAAGAGCCCGATGTTGTTGACTATGACACTGTCGAAGACTTTTACGAAGTTGTAAGAGACAACTCCGTCGTTGTTCCTGGTTCCGAAGAACAAGTGTTCTCGGAAGCTCTCGATGATGAAGTTGCGAAAGCGATCGATGGCCTGCCGGAAGAATTCCGGACAGTCATTATTCTCTGCGACATTGAAGAGTTTACCTACGAAGAAATAGCTGATTTTGTTGACTGTCCGATTGGAACAGTTCGTTCACGCCTGCACCGTGCGCGAAAGATGTTGGCAGCCACCCTCTATGAGTACGCGACCAAGCGTGGTTATGGTACAGGTAGCGAGACCAATCATCGAATCGACGCCACCGGAGAACAGGGAGGTGATTTACCGTGAACACTGAGTTTATGCCAGACGATCTGAAACATCGCATCACTGCGATGTTGAATAATGAACTTTCTTCTTCAGAGCGAGAAGAAACCAAGCGTGCCCTCGAAGGCAACACCACGGCGCAGCGTCAGGTGGCCGTGGAAGGTGCCCTTGTCACCATGCTCCGTAGCAGACGCGAGCAACTTCGCGAACGTGTTCCTGTCGATGTTGAACGTAGGATTCGCATTGCATTGGCGAACGAGCGTTCAGCGCAAGAACAACCAGCAGCGTCGCTTTGGAGCAGGTTTGCTTCTCTCGTGCTCCGTCCTTCGATTGCGATACCGGTTCTTGGCGGCGTAGCGGCATTCGTTATTACGACGACGGTACTGAAGCGGCCACAAGCAGAAGGTTCTTCTGAACGTCCCATTCCCACGGAACCTGTTGCGTTGGTTGACCTTCGTACGGCGTCCTATGACAACTTTGCATCTATCGTACGCGGAGAGCTGAAATTGGTGCATCCGTCGTCCGACCCGCAGGAGCTTCAATCGTGGTTCACGTCTCAAGGCGTTCAGTACGCGGCGGTCTTCCCTTCTATCGCAGCCAAACTTGAAGGCGGTGTGGTGTCCGACCATAACGGCAAGAAGTTCGCACATCTGGTGTACTCTGTGAATGATCATCTCGTTTACATGTTCGAGGTCGACGAAGCTTCCGTGGAAGACAAGTCCGTTTCCATCGACAAGACCGTGAACGAGAACCTCACGCACGGTAAGTGGCATTGGGAAGAAAAGACCGGAACGGGTACGCTGTTTATGTGGAAAAGCAATAACGTTGTATGTTCGGCCGTCTCCGACCTGCGTACGGACGAACTGTCCGCGTTGTTTGCCCTTAACGAACTGTAAGTATATCCGTGATCTCAGCGAAACGTGCTACCAGCATTTCCTTTGTTGCTCTGTCAGCAGCAATCTCCATGGTTATGCTGGGCTTTACCAAACCAACGACTCAGCAACATGCTGTCCCGCAGACGAGTATTGTAGAAACTGTTACAAAGAAGGGTGCTGGTAAAGCTCCTGACTTTACGTTCAAAGTGAATGGGAAGTCAACGACGTTTGCGGAGATAAGTCAAGGAAAGCCTGTCCTGCTGAACTTTTGGGCTACGTGGTGCGGCCCATGCAGGCGGGAGATTCCTGATCTCATCGCCCTGTCCAAAGAGCTGTCGGGCAAGGCAGTCGTGCTAGGTGTAGCTCTCGACCAAGGCGATGATCGCGTTAATATGGTGAAGTCCTCCATTGAACGATTCGGCATTACGTACCCAAATGTCATTGACAACTTGGACTGGAAACTAGCTGAAGCCTACGGCAACATACCGTCTGTGCCAACGACCTTTATCATCGACAAGAATGGCACGATCATTCAGAAAATTGTTGGGGCTCAGAAGAAAGAAGTGTTTGCTGCCGCATTGGCTAAAGCCTTGTAAATTCAGCGGTCAACATCAATGATGACGTCAGGAGGCTCGTGGATTCCACGGGCCTTTGCTCGTTCAATGATGGACTCCAACGCCTCTGCCAAGGCAGAACACCGCTCCGTTGTTGCAGCGCTCACATGCATAAGTACCTGTCCGGATTCCACGGGCATACCTGGATCGGCAACGATTACGCAGCCGGCTGTATTGTCAATAACGTCCCCGTCAACAAGACGCCCTCCACCTGCCTCCATCACGGCAATGGCAACCTCGCGAGCTGGCAGACATGGCATCACCATGGACACTGGGCTTGTGATGCTCTGCGAACACGCGCTTTCCTGGCGCACGTGACCGTCTACAAGTACACCACCTTGACGTTCAATCATTCCGAGAAACTCACGGTAGCCGCTCCCGTCCAGCCACTTGTCAACTACACGTGTCCGAGCCTCTTCGATAGAATTCGTCAGCCCTCCCATCAGGACCATTTCGGCGACACAGTGGATCGTAACTGCACGGAGTCGGTGATCGCATGATGCGAACTCACGCAAAGCCTGCTCACTTTCGACGACCTCAAGCCAATTTCCAACGGCGCGGCCCAATGGAATCGACATATCGGAGTAGACGATTGCCGATTGAATCCCTGCATGTCCTGCCACAGTCCGTATGGACGTTCCTAGCGTGCGCCCATCATCCAGGTTCGGGAAGAACGCACCCTCTCCAGATTTGATATCCATGACGAGTCCGGAAATGCCTTCGGATATCTTTTTGGACAAAATGGACGCTGTTATCAAACCGACGTCCTCAACCGTACCTGTAACGTCGCGTAAGGCATAGAGAATCCCGTCGGCAGGAGCACATTCATCAGTCTGGGCAGCCATAAACACATGATGTTGTTCGAGCAGTTCTCGCATGCGTTGGACGGAAAGTGACGTATTAAACCCAGGAATGCTCTCGAGCTTGTCGATCGTTCCACCAGTGTGACCCAAGCCCCTTCCGCTGATCATGGGAACGGCCAGCCCGCACGCAACGGCAAGAGGTGCAAGTAACAGCGAGACCTTGTCCCCTACTCCTCCCGTAGAATGCTTGTCTATACATGGTCGTTCGAGGCCGTTTGTTGGAACGGTGATGCCACTCGATGCCATGGCCTGGGTCAAGGTTGCCGTTTCGCGAGGCGTTAGGCCGTGAATGCAAGCAGCCATAAGAAATGCACCGGCCTGCGCCGATGAGACCTTCTTCGTTGTCAGCCCATCCACGAATGATCGAATGGAATCCTCGGACCATTCATGCCCCAATCGCTTGTTGCGAAGAAGCTCTTTGATTGTCATCATGGCGATCTACCTTCGGTGGAACCGGTATGTTTGTATCCATATGGATACCACGTCACTCCCAGCAAATCTACGAACACTGATACGCGAGCTACATGATGCGCAGGGAAGACAAACACACCAGCGCTTCTTGGTCGAAGGCGTTCGTGCCTGCGAGGAAGTCTTGGATCGTCAGGTCGCCGTGTCCATATGCGTGTTGCGCCTCGATGCACAGAACCGTGCCCATGGCATCGCGTCAGCGTTTTCCGAGCGTGGTGTGCCCGTCTACTTCGCAGGTCCAGCCGTTATGGAGCGACTTTGCGACGTACGTAGTGCCCAAGATATCCTTTGTGTCCCTACTATTCCATTGCCCCGACCTATAGGTCGCCGCCTACTCGTTCTTGAAGACATTCAAGATCCTGGCAATCTCGGAACGCTGTTGCGCACGTTCGCATGGTTTGGCGGCACGGACGTTGTACTTATTCGTGGTGCCGATCCATGGCAGCCCAAGGTTGTACGCTCGGCTGTTGCTTCACTTTTGGCATTGAATATCGTACGCTGCCAACAAGCCGAAAACACGCTGTTCGATCTACCCCACTATCGCATTGGAGGAGTTGTTCGTGGAGGGGTCCATCCCGACCACACAGATGTCCATGACCCTTCGGCACTCTTTATCGGCTCGGAAGCACATGGATTGTCGCACGAGCTACAACAACAGCTTCATGCATTAGTGACCATTCCTGGTGGAAGCGCCGCAGAATCACTGAATGCGGCTGTAGCTGGATCCATCCTTTGTTATGCTTTGTTTGGTCGGTGATGATACGCCTATTTACTCCCGGCCCTGTTCATGTTCCACAGCCCGTTCTGGATGCGGCCGCTCGCTATCCACTCTATCACCATTCGGCAGAGTTCTCAAACCTCTGCCAACGCGTGTGGCAGAAACTCCAGCACGTCTTTTGTACGAATTCACCCGTCGTTTTGCTCCCCGGTTCCGGAATGACTGGGATCGACGCGGCATTTCGCAGCGTCCTTAAGCCCAAGGATCACGTCCTTGTCATCAGCCACGGTCGATTTGGGGAGCGGCTCGTTCAAGTCTCCGAGCGAGCTGGCTACGTTACCTACCATCGATCTTTTGAATGGGGCCTTGCCCCAACTGCAGATGATGTAACGGAGGCCCTTCGGAGCTTCCCACAAACAACGGTTCTGTGGATCGTGTACTCGGAGACGTCAACGGGTGTCACGGTCAATCTTCAGGAGATTGCAGCCTCCGTGCGGCAGGAGGCACCACATGTCTTGCTGTGCATTGATGCCGTTACCGCTCTTGCCATCCATACTTTACAGACCGACGCCTGGGGCCTTGATGTTGTTGCTGCAGGAATCCAAAAAGGCTTGATGTGTCCGCCAGGTTTGGCGTGCCTGAGTTTATCACAACGGGCACAGCAACGCTTGCACGAACAACCTCGAACGGCATATACGTTGGATCTCATGACCGTACTCGACGCGCAACAAAGCGGCAAGCGCTTTGCTTGGACACCGCCAGTCACGCTTGTGGCTGCACTCGAGACGGCACTGGATTTGATTCTGAGCGAAGGTCTCGACGCCGTCATCGAACGTCACAGAGCGAACTGGATTGCCACTCGCTCTTTCATTCATGCCTCAGGCTTGAGACCATTCGGCGAGTCCTCCTCGTTCGCTGTAAGCGTAGCACTCCATTGCCAAGCCGACCAGATACGATCCACACTTGCCGAGCAGTATCGGTTTATGGTCGCAGGAGGACAAGAGCGCCTCTCTGGTTCGGCAATCAGGATTGGTACCTGCGGTGCAGTGTCGCCCGCCGATCTCAACGAGTTGTTCAGTGCCCTTGCCAATGTTCTCACGCTGTTTCCGGATAAACGATAATGCTTCCATCGTCGATAACCATCGCCACGAGCAATTCCCACAAGGTGGAGGAATTTCAAGAACTCTTGAGGCCACTTGGGATTCCGGTTCGACGTCTTGAAGATGCGTCCCTGATGGCATCCATCGAAGAAACAGGAAGTTCCTTCGAAGAAAACGCCTACATCAAGGCTCGCATTGTAGCCGATATGATTGGCGAAGCCGTACTGGCTGATGACTCGGGACTTGAAGTAGACGCACTTCAGGGACAACCTGGCGTTCGCAGTGCGCGATTTGCTGGACCGAACGCCACAGATGCGGACAACCGAGCCCTTCTTGCATCATCACTTCGTGATCAGGGTCATACGGAGTCCCGTGGTAGATTTCGATGCGCCTTGGCTTGGGTAGATCCACTACGCAGTGTTATCGTTGAAGGCAGCATAGATGGTGTCGTCTCAGTATACGAACAAGGGCATCAAGGCTTCGGCTATGATTCCATGTTTACGCCCATCGGTGACGATCGAACCTTTGCCTCCATGACGAATGCAGAGAAGAATGCCAGAAGCCATCGAGCTGCAGCAACCGCGGCGCTCATGGAGGCCTTGGGTACTTCACAGCATCCCGAAAGGGACGATGATCGCCGCTGGCTGTTGAATTGCGCATATGCAGCTACCACGACGTCACCAAACCACCTCCAACAGACGCTACAAGCCGTCCGCTCAACCAATCACGCACGAGCAGTCTATGAGGCCTTTCTTCAATCGTATTTGTTCCTGGGATTTCCTTCTGCACTTGAGTCGCTTCACGCTCTGGCCGAACATTGTGCCAAGCACGACATCCGCATAACAAACGACGTCGAGGCCACGGCATATGATCCCGCTTTGTTTATGGCACGCGGACAAGAGCTTTGCGCTGTTGTCTATGGATCCGTCTACGACCGCCTTATAGATAAGCTCTCATCTGTTTCGCCCGATTTGGCCGCATGGATGATTCTTGAAGGGTATGGTAAGACGCTCTCCAGACCTGGCCTTTCTTTGAGAGAACGGGAACTGTGCGTCGTGATCCAACTGGCAGCCACAATGCGAAAGAACCAATTGTATTCCCACGTGCGCGGGGCCTACAACGTTGGTGCACGTCATGAGGATCTTGACGCTTGTTTTGATGTGCTCGTCGAGAACGGCAATTATGATGCAGCTCATCTTCTTACCGCAGTTCGAGCAATGGTGCAGTAATGAGGATGCTTCACCGATACCAAACAATCGCGTGCCTATTGGGACTGCTGACCATTCCTATCCCCACACTCGCTGGTCAAGCGAAGCCCGCGGATCGAGCGCTTTCAAACCCAACTCAGGACTCCACCAAGGTTCTGGATCGAAAAGCAACGCGACAATCAGCGTTGAAAGAACTTCGTGAGGACTTGGATGCCTTGGTGAGTGCTCCAGAATGGTCTGGTGCTCATGTCGGTGTTTCTGTGGTATCCCTTGAAAGTGGCGAACCAATCTATCGCAAAAATGACGACAAGTTTTTCATTCCGGCATCTCTTCAGAAACTCTTTACGACGTCGGCTGCGCTAGAACAACTCGGCCCCCAGCATACATTCTCCACCACGCTTTATCTCGATGGCACCCTGTCCGAAAGTGGTGAGTTTGTTGGCAACGTTATTATCCGTGGTGGCGCGGATCCTACATGGAGTTCGTCATTCGGGAGAGACCCATTGTCCATGCTTGACCGTTGGGCAGAAGTGCTCGACTCCATTGGCGTGCGCAGTATCAAGGGCACAATCATTGGTGATGACGACTTGTTCGACGAAGAACGATATGCCGCGGGTTGGTCGTGGGATGACTTTTTGTACGCCTATGCACCGCAAGTAAGTGCCTTAAGCATTGCTGACAATGCCGTCGAAATCCAGATTATTCCTCCACGCAATAGCGACCTTCGTCCGAGCATTCGGGTTATCCCTGAAAATGACTACGTGCGCGTGGTTTCTGCACTCCGATTTGTCGATAGCACTGGCATAACCGATATAAAGCCTAAGCGCGAAGAACACTCAACGGTCATCGATATCACGGGAACCTATGCCCTTACATCCAGAAGTGACACCATTTCGCTAAAACTAAGTGTGGATAATCCAACCCTCTACTTCGCGCATTTATTGAAAGCCGCGATTGTGCGCCGTGGGATTCGTTTCCGGGGTGGAGTACTTGACATTGATGACTGGACCGAACCAGTCTTGTACGACAGGATGAAAAAGGTTGCCGAAAGCCGGAGCGTTCAGTTGTCGGACATCGTACAAACAATCAATCAGACAAGCCACAACCTTGGCGCTGAGCTACTGTTGAAGTATCTGGGAATAACGCCAGCCATGGATGGATCATGGGATCGCGGACTGGACGTTGTAAGGAGGTGGCTACGTCGCGAGGGAATAGCAGGTAGCGATTTGGCAATGGTTGACGGATCGGGGCTATCACGTTTGAATCTTGTTACCCCGCATCAAATCGTGACATTGCTCACGCGCTCACAACGACTACCGTGGGGAGGAGCTCTTCGGAACTCATTGGCTGAACCAGGCAAACAAGGGACGTTGCGCAGGCGAATGGTAGGTACACGTGCAGAGAAGAATGTGCGCGCCAAGACTGGTAGCATGAACAATGTATCTGCCCTCGCAGGGTTTGCCACAACCCGTGATGGCGAAGACGTAGCCTTCGCCATCACGATCAGCAACTTTATTGCCCCTTTGGCAATGGCTCAAAATGTTCAAGATCTCATTTGTATGCGTCTGTCAAGCTTCAGCAGAAAGAACTAGTCAATCACGGTTTCAACAGGAATGTGGTGCTTCGAATACGCGATGCGCTTCCAAAGACGCCAATGGCATTGGTTACGCTTTGGAGATTCGGATTGATTTGACGACCACCAAATGTGACCTGCTTAACGTTATCCATAAAATTCTTGTCGCCTGCAAACACGGTGAACTCATGTTTACCGAACCACTTGAATGCCCCCCATGAGAAGACGTTTGGCCCCTGAACAAACGCAAAACGGGTCCTTTCGTTCGCAAACTGGGTGTCGTCATCAAACTCGCGATCGCGAGGGCGCAATCGTGCATTTGAGTCCGTTGTT
>JALOMA010000263.1 GCA_025455735.1 Candidatus Kapaibacterium sp. | reverse complement strand
CGCTGCAGTGAATAGTACACACCCAAAAAGATGGCATTACCTGCAAAGGCAAAGATCACGGCGTTGGTGTGAAGCGGACGAAGCCGTCCATAACTCAGCTCTGGAATCCAATTCATGAAATCGGGCACCCAAAGCTTGATTGCAATAATCAAACCGACAAGAAATCCCACGATTCCCCAACCTGCTGAGGCCATCGCAAAGTACTTGACGATGGTATTGTCGTACACAACACGCTCCATGGGTTCACCACCCGTGGCTTGTGTCGATGATGTCACCGCTTGTTCCATGTTCCCTTCCCGGCGTAGTGATGAATACCTGTTCAAATTTCGTGTGTCTGAGAAGCGCTTGCTATGACATTTGTCATACCATGCGAGGATTTTTGCACGGGTGTCTCTTCAAAGAGCATCCGCACCGCTGGCGTTGACGTATCATCGAATTGTCCGCTCCGTGACGCCCAGAGGAAGGCAATGAGAAATCCGGAACTAACAAGTAGACTGCATATCACCAACAGAATGATTACTGCCATTTCAGCCTCCTGACTGCTATGCGGGCGCCCGCCACACTGATGCCGATAACGGTGAGCGAACTCACGGGCATGAGGATTGCCACAAATACTGGACTCATGATACCCATGAGAGCGACTGTCAACCCAAGGGCATTGTATACCATCGAGACCCATAGATTGAGCCAGATCAGAGACTTCATGAATCGGCCGAGTTTGAAAAGCGACGGGACGGCAGCTATGTCCGCCCCGCGGATGATCACGTCGCACGCAGGAACCAACGTCGATGTCTCGTCGCTCACGGCAATGGCGACGTCGGCCGTTTGCATCGCAGCTGCGTCATTGAGCCCGTCTCCAACCATACATACTGTTCGCCCACCCCGGCGCGCTTCCAGAACAGCATCTACTTTGTCGTTTGGCGAACATTGGAATGCCATTTCGGACGCTTGAAAGAGCTCCGACATGACCGCTGCAGACTGTTCCGTGTCGCCGCTCAGGAGTCGCACCTCTGCACTCTCACGTGTTTCCCGAACCGTCCGTGAAGACTCCGCACGCACCACCGTCGATACGTCGATGGGAACCGCGTCCAGATCGTCTACTTTCACCATTGTGCCCTTGGGTTGACCAGCCCGACCGAGCCATTCTGCCGACCCAATACGAATGGTGCGTCCGTCCGCTATCCCTTCAACTCCCACACCCACAATCTCCTTCAAACTGGTAACCTCCGGCAAGGGGCCCTGCCACAAGGTTGCACGCAACGCTCTACTTGACGGATGTGTACTTTGTGCAGCGATAGCAGCGATGGACGCCCGTTCTTCATCACTGAAATTCTGCAAAGAGTGCTGTGATGCCTTCACTGTCGTCAACGTACCAGTTTTGTCAAACAAAACTGTCGACGTTCCCGCCAGCTCCAGCAGCACACCAATGTTCTTGAGGTAGATTCCCTTGCGCCCGAGCCTGGCCATCGCCGTCCCCAGAGCGACTGGGGCAGCAAGTGTGAGTGCACAAGGACATGCAATGATGAGCACCGACGTGAGAACGGTTAATGCCAGGGCCATATCGGGCAGTCTCACGATGGCACCCAGAACGGCAAGACCAACAGCCGCAATCGTAAAGATCTTTCCAAATCGATTGGAAGCGTCCAACAACGTGGTTCGCGGTGCACGCACACTATTGCGCTCCCATAGTGATGCCAGGTAGGAATGGGAGACATCCCGCAACGCCGTTAGACGTGCCGTACGACCGAGAACCTTACCGCCAGCATGGACGCGTCCGCCTTTCGTCGCCTCCGATGGGAGGGCTTCACCAGTGACAAAACTGTAGTCGATGTAGGCCGTCTCTTCGTCCACCAAACAATCGCAGGGTACTACTTCACCGTTGCGCACGAGCAATGTGTCCCCAATGGTGACGTGATCTACGGGAACGGTTTCCAAGGCCCCTTTCCGTTCGCGACGTACGGTGAGCGGAAAGAACGATTTCCATGTGCGATCGAACGACACGGAATCGAACGCCTGCTGCTGGAAGAGGCGTCCAACTAGAAGAAAGAAGACCAGGCCCGTAAAGGCGTCCAAGAATCCATCGCCAGCACCTAGGACCACGTCAGCGATACTTCGGCCAAAGAGCACGGCTATGCCAATGGCAACGGGAACATCAAGGTTGACGGTTCGATGGCGTAGTGCTCCCCATGCCGACCTCCACCACGGTGAAGCGCTATACAATAGGACGGGAATGGAGAGAACGATAGTGACGGTTGCAAAGACTGCCGACAATCCATCGGGCAATGGCGTGTCGCCAGCAAGGTAGCGGGCCGCGCCAAATAGCATGGTATTGCCCATGGCAAATCCTGCTACCCCCAAGCGCGAAACCAGGGTACGCCGGGCGAGAGAGACGTCGGACGTCGTGCCTTCTTCGCGTATCAACGGACGGTACCCCAGGCGTGTAAGCAATGTGGCGATCTGCTTGAGCGATACCTCCGTGGAGCGAAATTCGATCCTTACAGTTTTGCGCAGGATGTCGACGGATGATGCGATGATCCCTGCTTGCAGTCGGTGGAGTTGCTCGAGTAGCCAAACACACGAGGCACAATGCATCGTTGGTATGGTGAACCGCGCATGGATGATTGGGCCCTGCTCGAAGTCCACCACCATGGCTCGATAACGGTCATCATCCAAAAGGTCGAACTCAGCAAGGGTTTCCTTACCATCAACACGTACTCCCGCTGCCGCATCCAAATCATAGTACGTGCACATGTTGTTGGCTAACAGCAACTCGTATACGGCCTTGCAACCATCACAACAGAACAGCTTTCCATCCGCTTGCACTGCCGTGCCACACTGTTCTCCACAATGCGCGCATGAGGTGCCATGTATTGCAGTTTTGGTCATTGATGTTTTCAGCCTCTTCTAACCGCGATAGATTCAGAGAAACGTCGTGCTGTGCTTGACAAGAACTTACAGTGATGGAACCGGGCGTCCGGGTGGTTTCAAATGTGCATTGGCCAAACGGACATTGAGATCATTTGCCTTCCGGGCGAGATCTGCCAGGGTCGTTCTCTTGGCAATCTGGGCAAACTTTCCGCGGACTTCCACCCAGTGATCATGGGCAGGACATGGTTCGGCGTGGCCACATCCGGGAAGACCCAACATACACTCTGTGAACATCTCTTCGCCGTCAATGGCCTTGATGAGATCATAAAGCGTAATATGGGATGATGGCCTGGCCAATGCTACTCCCCCCTTGGGACCACGGTAACTGAGCATGATCCCTGCCACAGTGAAGTTCTGTAAGACCTTCGTGAGGAAGTGGAAGGAAATATTCAGATGCTCTGCCATCTTGTGAATATGCACGTAGTCGG
>JALOMA010000262.1 GCA_025455735.1 Candidatus Kapaibacterium sp. | reverse complement strand
ACACGCGTCCTTCGAATGAAGGACGGTTCCATCACGACCTAACATTGGGCATGCCACGTCACGTCGGTAATCTCTTAGTGTTTTATGGACTATTTCTCTTTTGTTGTGGCATCCTTGGATATTGGGCCACACGGGAGACGTCGACATCCTCATTGTTGAATGGTGGTATCTTTGGCACCCTTATGTGCATAGGCGGTCTGCTGGGTAGGCAAGGCCGCATGTGGACGCTTCCCGCCGCCGTATCAGCGACCGCAGTTTTTTCGGTAACCTTCCTTTGGCGTGGTTCGCTGCAATGGTATCATGCCGTAACCGATGATGCGTCACGATGGCTGGTTGCCGTTCTCTTGACGTTAATGTTCACTGCCAGCGGTTTCATGCTTTCCGTCCTTCTCAAACACTACCGTCATCGATGATCGTTTACGTCTTCATTCTGGCAGTTTGCCTTTTCCCTCTGCCATTGTTGAGTCAGAGCTCCATCCCCGATTCGGTTTCCGTCATCATCACATTCACTCCGGAATGCCCAATCTGCAGGGCGTACCTCCCACGCATTGGAATGCTCATAAAGGAATGGGAGACCTTTCCGGTTCGTTTGACACTTCTCGTTCCCGATGCCCTACCAGATGTCAGTGCCGTGCGTGAAGTTGTGGGCGCTGCTGGATTGCAGAATGTGTCGTTGATGTTTGATTCCCTCCAGGAGTACACGCGGCAGTATGGGCTTACCGTTACGCCAGAAGCCGCGGTCGTAACGGAGTCAGGTGTGCTGGTGTATCGTGGCCGAATTGACAACCTTTACGAACGCCTCGGCGTACGGAGGCGCGTCGTAAGCTCGTTTGACCTCCTTGACGCTGTACGTCGTTTGCTGGAAAGGGGCCATGGCCCCCTTCAGACGACGGCAGCCGTTGGCTGCGTAATTGAACGGCGTTGGTAGGAAGGTGTCACGATAAGGTTGCGAAAAGATCGAATTCCGCTGCATCCTCAATAGTGACGTCAAGGAAGGTTCCAGGAGCCAAGGCACGTGAACTGCGGATCCAAACTTCGTTGTCGACCTCCGGTGCATCGGCTTCCGATCGGCAACGATATTCACCTTGAAATTCTTCTTCCACAAGAACCCGCTGCGTTGTGCCGATCTTCGCCAGGTTCTTCGTCAGTGATATTCCACGCTGAAGCTCCATGACAGCTAGCTTGCGTTCTTCCTTGATATCGGTCGGGATGGGATCACCAAGGATGGAAGCATACGTGTCATCTTCTTGGCTATAGGTGAATACCCCGACTCTGTCCAACTTCTGCCGATCCAAGAAGTGCATGAGTTGGTCAAAATCCGACGCGCTCTCGTTGGGGTAACCGACGATGAACGTGCTCCGCAGTGTAATGTCGGGGACGGTGTCTCGAATTGTGGAGAGAAGTTCTTCCGTCGCCCTGCCTGTAATTCCACGCCGCATGCTCTTGAGGACATCGGTAGATGCATGCTGCAGTGGCATGTCTAGATAGGTACAGATGTTTGCACGATCGCGAATGAGCGGAAGAATGTTCAATGGAAACTTGGCTGGATAGGCGTACATGAGGCGGATCCATGTTGCCCCGGAGTCATCTGACAGCGCGCCAAGAAGGTCCGCTAATGCCTGCTTGCCGTAGATGTCTTGTCCGTAGTAGGTGAGGTCCTGTGCAACCAAAACCAGTTCCTTGGTACCTGATCGCACCAAAGCTTGGGCTTGCTGCACAAGGGTCTCTATTGGCGTGCTCCGGTGGTTCCCACGCATGATGGGAATTGCACAGAATGAACACGGATGGTCGCACCCCTCGGAAATTTTCATGTAGGCGAAGTGGCTTGGTGTGCTGCGTATACGCTCTCCAAGCAGGGAGTATTTCAGATCGGAGCTAAGAGCCTTCAAAATTGGCTCATACGCTTCGGTTCCAAAGAAGTGGTCCACTTCGGGGATCTCCGCCTTGAGCTCGTCGCCATACCGTTCGGATAAGCATCCTGCTACAACCAGCGTTTCAATGCTACCGGAAGCCTTCAATTTGGCTGCTTCGAGGATAGTATTGACACTTTCTTCCTTTGCAGCATCAATGAATCCGCATGTGTTGATGATAACTGTATCAGCTGACTCGATGTCGGCCGCCAACGTGAAGTCATTTACCGAGAGATGTCCAGCAAGCGTCTCGCTGTCCACGGTATTCTTACTACAACCGAGCGTAATGATATGGACGGACTTCGTCATCGAAGGGTTCCTTGCTGAAAACGTTCCAGAAGACGTTGGCTAACTGGAGAGGGGACAAATTCCGAAACATCCTGGCCGTATCTGCCGAGTTCTCGGATAATACTGGAGTTCAAATACGTGTACCGTTCGTGAGGCATGAGGAAAATGGTGGAAAGGCCAGGCTCCAGTTTACGATTCATCAAGGCAATCTGAAACTCGTATTCGAAGTCCGTGACTGCTCGAATGCCCCGCACAATGACGTGTACGTCGTGCGCGCGGGCCCAATCAACGATGAGCCCCTCGTGTACGACAACTGCTACGTTGGACAAATGGGCTAACGACTCCTCGGCCATCGCACGGCGTTCAGACTCGTCGAACATAGGCGTCTTTTTGCTATTGCGGGCAATGACGACGGACACACGATGGAACATCTGAGCAGCGCGTTCAATGACGTCAACATGGCCGTTGGTGATGGGGTCGAATGACCCTGGATACATTGCATGTCGATGCATTTACTTCTCCAATCTTCGTAACATGGTTATCACCGTACCGCCTCGCTGCCAGTGCCAGGATTGCTCCCAGCCGTCCATCGCCAGTACAACTTCGCTCTGTCCGTGTTCTAAAACCACCATGCCACCGGCTGGCACACGGTCCATTTTACTGATTGCCGCAACAGTTTGATTGGCTCTCATCAGTGCATATGGGGCATCGTAAAACACGATTGTAGGGACTAGGGCTATATCGGCAAGGACCCGTGGCACATCGGCAGCTATCACCGTCACTGCTTCGGAAACACCCAACGTTTGCGCCGAAGCTCGTACCAATTTGCAGACAGCTGGATCAACGTCAATACAGGTTGAAGCCAGGGCGCCCCGGCTCAATGCCTCGAAGGAAAGCGCTCCCGATCCGCAACATAGATCGAGAACGATAGCCCCTTCAATCGAACATCGCGAAGCGAGAGCGTCAAACAGCGCTTCACGAACGACGTCCGTGGTTGGACGGGTGTTCGTTCCCGCTGGTGCAAAGAACGTTCGCCCCTTCAGCGTGCCGGCAATGATGCGCATGGAATGGACAAGGGTGGTTCCGCAGTTAATACCAGGCCCACCAATGGGGCCAGAACATGTCCGATACGCAAAGCCAGTGATGATGGGCCTACGA
>JALOMA010000063.1 GCA_025455735.1 Candidatus Kapaibacterium sp. | reverse complement strand
CCGACGACAACAAACGGATCATGGACAAGGCCGTTTCCGCAGCCTCGGCACCTTTGTTTCCCAATGCCCCACCGGCACGTTCCAGTGCTTGGTCTATGGTATAGGTCGTGAGGACACCGAAAATACAGGGTATGCCGGTACTCAGCGATACCTGCATCAAACCATGTGCTAGGGGCTCGCTCACGTACTCAAAATGCGCTGTATCTCCTTTGATGACCACACCCAAACAAATAACGGCCTGCACGGAGCCTCCGGCAATGACTCGTTGTGCCGTGACGGGAATTTCAAAACTACCTGGACACCGATACACCGGCACCTCTTCCGAACGGATTCCGCGCTGTGCCAACGTCTCCAAGGAGCCCGCAATGAGTTTCGACACGATGAAGTCATTCCATTCAGCTGCAACAATGGCTATGGTGGGCGCTACCTTCGACGCCTCATGTGGTGATGTCATGATGCTTGTGCTGCAATTAGTTGTGATCGCCGCAGCTGCACGCGTGCCGCCAAGGCGTCGAAAAGCTCGATTGGAACGCCGATGTTTCCAAAATTCCGTTCGTCATAGTCGCGGCTTCCGTGGAAATCCGATCCACCGGTCATTATCAAAGCATGTTGTTTGGCCAACACTCGATAATACTCGCGGGTAACAGACCAGTGTGAAGAATGAAAGACCTCGATACCATCAATTCCACTTGCTATCAGGCCAAGGAAGAGTCGAGGATCATTGTACGTCTTTCCTGGATGGGCAATAACGGCTACTCCTCCTGCTGAGCGTACCATGTCGACAGCCTGACGTACCGTAAATGGTGCCTTGGCCACGTATCCAGGTTTTGAGCGGTCAAGCCACTTGTCGAATGCGTTCTGAATGGATGTTGCATAGCCACGTTCGATCAAGACGGAAGCAACGTGTGGTCGGCCAATTGGTGCCCCCGCCGCCCGAGCTGCCACTTCGTCGTACGTGATTGCACATCCCATCCGTCTCAGTCGGTCGATGATTTCCATCGCTCTACGGTCCCGATCGTGCTTGAAGAACTCGATGTATGCCTGCACGTCAGGGTTGGCTGAATCCAGGTAATAGCCGAGCACGTGAATGTCTCTACCGGCCTCGAAGCAGGATATCTCCATGCCAGGGATGATGGCCACGGATCCATTGTATCCAATTCTCTTCAGTTCGGCATGGGCGGCCATCGTGTCGTGGTCAGTAATGGATACTGCACGAAGTCCCACCTGTTCCGCCTTCGTTATCAGCTCAATTGGACTCAGCAAGCCGTCCGAGCATGTGGTGTGCGTGTGAAGATCGGCGTATATGGTAACTGGTTCGGATGTGCTCATGACTCTTCCCGAACGAACCACGCTCGGCGTATGGTTCCGTCATGCACGTCGTAAATCGCCGTTGCATGGACTTTTTTGTCTGCGTGGATGCCGGTAACGAGTTCTTCATCAATCACAATGTTGCCACAAACGATGCGTGAAACCAAGTCGCAGTGCAAATCTGGGCAATTGGCGAAGAGCGTCAGGTAGCGTTGCGTCATGGCCTCCAACCCTTGACAGAATGGTTCTCCGGTTCGGAGGTCGAGCAACTGAATGTCATCGTGGTATACCGCCATGAAACCGTGGATGTCACGGTTGTTGTAGGCATCTAGTTGTGCTTGAGCACAGTCAACAGGTGATCGCATGGGCAAAGATACGGGGCAGGGACTTAGGTCAACATGGATGCCAGCATGCGTTCCAGAACAATGATGGAATCCATGGGCGACGACTTAAGGGTAGAATCGGCTTCAGCAAGAAGGTCCAAGGCGCGCTCTACCCCTGCAGGGCCGAAGGACTCCAATGCGTCCAGATGTTCGGCAACAGCGAACGGTGGGATGCCAGCGGCCTTTGCCATGTCGTTCCTATCCGACATGGCACGGGCGTCGATTAGGACGAACAGCGCAGTAAAAAACCGCGTCAAGGAGCTAATCACTAGCATCTCCTGCCGGCCCGTCGACATAATCCTGTTTAGGATTCGAAAAGACTCATCAATTGAACGCCGCGCAATCGATCGTTGCAAGTCGTAGACCGTAAAGGATCGGCCGGAGCCACCAACCGCATTGACGTGATCAAGGGTGATCTCCTTGGAATCGCCAGCATAGAGAATCACCTTGCCAATTTCCAATGCGAGCTCTCGGAGGGATGTTCCGGACTTCATCTGCAGAAGATCAATGGCTTCGGCAGATACGGTGCGTCCATGGTTGCCAAACTCCGCAGTAATCCACGCTGATAACTGCGTGCCTTTCATCCGTGGAAACTCCACCCACGTGGTCTTCTGTAACAGGACTCCAAGAGGGAAGCGCATTGACGCAATCTTCTTCTCTGCGGCTGCCTTGTTCCGTTGCAAAGCAGCGCTGATACCGTCCGCAGCATCAAAGCTACCAGAGATAATCAGCACGGTTGTCGTACTGGGATTGACAAGGTAGGCCGAGAGAGGATCGTTGCCTTTTCGGTCCTTCTTTGCCGAAACTTTCTCGAACCGTCGTACCCAGATAACCCTCCGATCCGCCATCATCGGATAGCTTCTCGCGATCGAGACAATGCTATCAATGCTCGTTCCTTCACCATCCATCACATCGGCATTCATGCCAGTCGTGTCCATGGCTGCAAGTCGTTCATACAAACTCTTTGCCGTCTGCTCAACGAGGAACTCTTCCTCACCAAACAGAACAATGATGGGGGCCGGGGCTCCCTTGTTCAGAAGCTTGTCAACGGTCATCGTTGGGACGTCCTTGGGTCAAAGGCATCGCGCAAGCCATCACCAAAAACATTCACCGACAACACCGCAGCAGCCATAAAGAAACACGGCCAAAGAAGCATGCCCCAGTTGGTGCCAATCGTTACATATCCAATGCTGTCGTGGATCATGTGTCCCCACGAAGGCGTCGGCGGCTGCACACCCAAGCCGATGAATGAGAGAGAAGCCTCGGCGATGATGGCCGTCGCAAACCCAGCTGTCGAAAGAACAATGATGGGGCCCGCAGCATTTGGTAACATATGGCGGAACATCACCCGCAAGGTGCCAAATCCAAAGGCTTGCGTAGCAGTCACATACTCCTGCTCACGTATCCCAAAAAACTGACCTCGAACAATTCGGGCTATCTCAACCCAGGACGATATTCCGATGGCAACAAATGTCTGCCAGAATCCTTGTCCGACGATAATGCTGAACGCTAGAACGAGGAGAATACTTGGAAAGGACCACATCACGTTTGCCGACCACATCACGACGTCATCAACCCACCCGCGGAAGTATCCTGCCAAGGCACCAAGCAGAATTCCAATCGCAAGGGCAATGGACTCGCTGATGAGGCCAACCGTGAGACTCACCCTTGCGCCATAAACTAGACGAGCGAACAGGTCGCGACCTAACTTATCGGTACCTAGAATAAAGGTAGGCTCTCGATACCAATCTTCAGGACCAGTGCCTACCAAGGAGGACGCATGAACGCGATATTCTACTCCAGCAGGATCAACATAGAATACACTGTCACGCACGGTACGATACGATTGCACGGCTCGCATTTTGGGTCGATCAGGTTCGGCTGCGTTCTTCATGAGGATAACGGGACCTTTGAATCCCGCTGGTTTGACGCCATACTCTACGATTTGGGCCGTTGGGTCGAACGCAGTTATCCATGGGGCCGCAAGAGCCATAAGAACGAGGATAACCAAGACAGCCAGTCCAATGACTGCTCCTGTGTTCTTGTTGAGACGTTTCCATGCAACAACCCAAAGAGACATGCCACGATCGTGTTTCATTGCAGCCTCACCTTTGGATCTACCACCGCATACAAGAGATCGGCAATGATATTGACCAGTACGAAAATCACGGACGTAAACAAGACGGTTCCTTGAATCATCGGAAAATCAAGCTTCTCGATGGCGTTGAAAGCCAATAGCCCTATCCCTGGCCAATTAAAAATGTACTCAACGAAAAATGTTCCAGCCAATAGCCCCGCAAACCATGCACTGATCGTTGTCACAACGGGGTTCAACGCATTGCGCAGCGCGTGACGAACAAAAACGGATGTTTCCGTTAGTCCTTTTGCACGGGCCGTTCGAACGAAATCACTGCCCAGAACGTCCAGCATACTTGCCCGGGTTACCCGCGCTATGATGGACAGGGGGCGAATGGCAAGCGTCAGCATGGGGAGGAAAAGGTGGGCAGCCCCTCTGTCAACGTAGCCAGAATTAGGGAACCAGTTCAGTGCTACGCCGAAGAACAAGACCAGAAGAAGTCCAACAACGAACGCTGGAAGGGAAATGCCGGTTAATGAAATGGACATAACCGCAGAGTCAAGCCATGTGTTCGGCCGTGATGACGCTATGAGGCCGATCAGAATGCCCAGAATCGTGGCCATGATCATCGCTGTCGAGGCAAGCAGTGCAGTGGCAGGGAATCGCTCCGCGATCGTTTCTACAACGTCTCGCTCTGTAGCCGTGCTCTTTCCGAGATCCCCTGTCACCAAGCCTCCAAAATAGTAGGCTATCTGGATAGGTATTGGTTGGTCCAAGCCCATTTTCTTTCGAAGGGCAACCAGACTTTGTTCATCGGCTCGTTGACCAAGGATCACGCGTGCTGGATCGCCAGGTGGACGAATGAAGAACGTGACGATAACAACGCCAACGAGAACCAGGATGGAATAGAGAATCTTCCGGAGAAGGAACGAGAGCATAGATTCTACAGGTCTGTGGTAACAAGATGATCTACCGCAACGCGTACTGGATCCCGCACGATGGTTCCAAGGAACCTGCCTGCCAAGGATACAAACGATGGCGTGTTGTCCGTGATGTAAAAATAGGTGTCGTGTAGTTCAAGGGAGTCCGACAATGCCCCGCGATCCTCAAGAATAGCCTTCGCAGACCGAGCCGTACACTCGCCACAGTCAACCAGGGTTACGGAAGGCATGAGGTCGTGCAGCAAAGGAGAGAGGAGAGGATAGTGCGTACAACCTAAAACGAGCGTGTCAATACCATTCGCTTGCAAGGGGGCAACATAGTCCATGGCAATCAACTTGGTTGCCTGATGCATAAGCAACCCTTCCTCCACAAGGGGAACAAACAGCGGGCAAGCCGTCGAATGAACGTCGATATGACGTCGGCCAGCGTAGTGGAACATGGCCAGTCCGTACGCATTCGTCGAAATGGTAACGCGTGTTCCGATCACACCGATGACGCCACTACGAGAACGGTCCACGGCTTCGCGCGCCGCTGGTGTAATCACACCCAATACGGGCACCGTCGTATTCTGCTGGAGCATGTCAAGAGCGATAGCAGACGCCGTATTGCAGGCTACTACGATCATCTTCACATTGTGCTGGAGGAGAAATGCAGAGCATTGCCTCGCATAAAGTTGAATCGTTTCCGCACTTTTGTTGCCATACGGAACGCGGGCCGTATCTCCCAGATAGACAAAACGCTCGTTAGGCATCATGCGAACCAGATGTTTGAGAACGCTAAGGCCGCCGATGCCTGAGTCGAAGACGCCAATCGGGCGTTGGTCGGAGTTCATCCCGCAAATATATTGGCTACCATGCGCCTGACACTCCGCGCTCGACTGACAATCTTGTATTCAGCCGTCGTTGCCGTAACACTTACGGTGTTTGCGACCGTTGCATACTTCACTGTTTCGTCGGAGCTTTATCAGAACCTGGACGCGTCACTCGGGCGTGTGGGAACATCGTTGCTTGCTGTCATTGACAAACAACAACAAGCCGTCAAACGGCCACTTGAGCCCGCTCAAAGGAAAAGCCGTGGTGATGAAGCAGTTGATGAGTTTGCCTTCCTACGACGTGGCTCGATGCGCGACTTCATCGGTCCCGTCATTCCCATTGATAGCGCCGAACGACCTGATCCCGTATGGAGCGCCGTATATGAACACATGCTGTTCAACTCCTCGACGTATCTCATCCAAGTGGCCGATGCGAAAGGGCGTATCGTATGGCAATCAGATAACCTAACCACGGACACGCTACCCGGAGTGAAACTCTTTCAGAATACGGGGGCGTCGTTCGTCGATGGGCGCTTCTATTCGTATTACACGATGAGTGGAAACCGCTTTCGGCTGGCCCTCTTGAAGTCGTCGGTTGCAAACGTGACAATAGCCTATCCGATTGGTGAAATCGATGCAACACTACGTCGACTCTTCTCGTTGCTTCTATGGAGCATGCCAGCAGCCTTCCTCGTTTCGATTGGGGCCGGATGGTTCCTAGCGCAACGTTCCCTGCGTCCCATCGACAAAATCACGCGAAGTGCACGACGCATCACTGCGCAAAATCTCGGTCAGCGGCTGCCTGTTCCAGAGACCAATGACGAAATAGCCCGACTGACATCTACGTTGAACGACATGATTGCTCGGCTTGAGACTTCGTTCGACCGCATTCGTCAGTTCACCTCGGATGCTTCACACGAACTCAAGACACCACTGGCCATTCTCATGGGAGAGCTTGAAATCGCCCTTCGTCGTGAACGTTCTGCCATAGAGGACCATGAGACACTCACGAGTTGCCTTGAGGAAGTAGAGCGTCTAACGAAGGTGGTGCAAGGGCTGCTTGATCTTTCCCGTGCTGATACAGGACAGCTTGCATTGGACTTTTCTCCCGTCAGGCTCAGTAGATTGGCTGCCGACGTTTCTGATGATGTCGCGATCCTTGCTGACCGCAAGCACATAACCTTCGTCAACACCATTCAGCCAGGTATTGAGGTTGAAGGAGATAGCGTGCGTCTGCATCAGGCCCTGCTCAACATCATCGAGAATGCCGTCAAGTACACACAGCATGGCGGGCGTATTGACATATCCGTTACGGCCGATAGCCACGTTGCCAGCATTCAGGTTGTCGACAATGGGCCCGGCATTCCTCATGATCAACTGCCATATATTTTTGACCGCTTCTACCGCGTTGACCGGGCGCGGTCGCAACGAATCGCAGGTACGGGCCTCGGCCTTGCCATAACACGTTGGATTGTTGAAGCACATGGCGGAAGCATTGAAGTTCAATCCCAAGAACGGCAAGGTACTACCTTCACCATTTCACTGCCATTGCGGCAAGCCATCGCGCCTGCGTAACTTGCGCGCTTGTACCACTTGGAATACTCCATGTTCCAGCCACTTCCAGATGACGTTTCCTATCCTCGACTTGAACACGAAGTCCTCGCATGGTGGGAAGCAAACGCAATCTTTGAACGATCCCTCACGTCTCGAGCTGGTGGCCCAGCATATAACTTCTACGATGGGCCTCCAACCGTCAATGGCATGCCAGGCATTCACCATATTCTGGCGCGCACGATCAAGGACATTGCGTGTCGTTACAAGACCATGCAGGGGTTCTACGTACGCCGCCAAGCCGGATGGGATACCCATGGGTTACCGGTAGAACTCGCCGTCGAAAAAGAACTGGGTATCACCGACAAGTCTCAGATCGAAGACTACGGCGTTGACCGTTTCAACATTGCCTGTCGAAATTTTGTGGAGAAGAACATCTCCATGGATCACGGGTGGAAGACACTCACCCGGCGCATGGGCAATTGGCTTGACATGGACAATGCGTATATCACCTGTAGCAATGACTACATCGAGTCCGTTTGGTGGGCCCTTTCGCGATTCCACGAAAAAGGCCTGATCGTTCGCGGATATAAGGTGGTGCCACAGTCGCCCACGCTTGGAACACCACTGTCCAGCCATGAACTTTCACTGAACTATAAAGTTGTGCGCGATCCCAATTGTTATCTGCGCATAGCCTTGACAAATCCCAAACGCGCTTCCTTGAAAGGGGCCTCGATACTCGTATGGACTACCACTCCGTGGACACTCTTTGGGAACGTTGCGCTTGCGGTTGGATCAGATATCGACTACGTCCTCGTAGCCAACACCCGAACAGTGGGTTCGGAGGAACGTACGGAACACGTTGTCCTGGCAGAAGCTAGACTTGAAGTTCTCGACGGAACATCAACCGTCCTTGAGAGATTCAAAGGCGCTGACCTTGTTGGCACAAGCTATGAACAGATTTTCGACGACATCGTCCTGGATAGCGAACAGTACCCTTCAGTATTGACTATTCATTCCGGCGACTTCGTGACGACAACCGATGGTACAGGAGTTGTTCACATTGCGCCGGCCTTTGGTCAAGATGACTTCGAACTGTCGAAGAGCTATAATCTCCCTGTCGTTCAGCCCGTTACGCCAAACGGACGCTTCACAAGTGATGTCCGTGACTTTGCCGGGCGAACCGTAAAAACATTTACATATCCCGATCACACCGAAGATGGAGCGGACAGAGACATCGTCAAGCTGCTGAAGCAGCGGGGCAAGATCTACAAAGCAGCGTTCGATTACGAACACTCCTATCCCCATTGCTGGAGAACTGAAAATCCAGTCATCTACTATGCGCGAGATTCGTGGTTTATCTCGTCCCCCGTGTATAAGGAGGACCTTGTCTCGTTGAACCGAACCATTGCATGGCACCCAGAAGAGATTGGCAGTGGTCGCTTTGGCAACTGGTTGGAAGACGTCAAGGAATGGTCGCTCTCTCGAGACCGTTTCTGGGGTACTCCGCTACCCATCTGGGTAAACACTGAAGACCCAACAGATTTTTTTGCCGTAGGCTCCATTGCCGAGCTCAAGACTGGATTGTACGAGAACGCCCAGGGCGAGCGTTTACCTGTCTCCGACTGTGGTGTCGAGATAGACTTGCATCGACCGTTCGTAGACAATGTCGTCTTCGAACGGAATGGAAACGTCTATCGTCGTACCAAGGAAGTCATTGACGTTTGGTTCGATTCTGGTTCAATGCCATTTGCTCAGTTTCACTATCCCTTCGAAAACAAAGAGCTGTTCGAACAGAGCTTTCCTGCCGATATCATCGCGGAAGGAATCGATCAAACCCGAGGTTGGTTCTACACCCTTCATAACATCAGCACCGCACTTTTCGGCAAGCCAGCCTTCAAGCATGTTGTTGTGAATGATTTGTTGTTGGACAAAAACGGACAAAAAATGTCCAAGTCCAAACGAAACACGATTGATCCTTTCGAGGTCATGGAACGGTATGGTGCTGATGCCGTGCGTTGGTATCTCATGGTTACGTCTCCGCCATGGAAGCCGAAACTCTTCAACGCTGATGACATTGCCAAGACCGTCATTGCCGACTTGTTCCGTTCGCTGGTCAATACGTACGGATTTTTTGCCCTCTATGCGAACATCGATAAGTTCTCTCCCTCCGATGCAACTGTCCCTGTGATGGAACGTCCCGAGATCGATCGTTGGATTCTATCACGATGCGAAACGGTCCGGGCAGCGTGGATTCAGTCGATGGAGGAGTACGAGTATACCAAGGCATGTCGCGATGTACAGGCCTTCGTTATCGATGACGTAAGCAATTGGTACGTGAGGCGCAATCGCAGACGTTTTTGGAAAGGTGAATATGACACCGATAAACGTGCGGCCTACCAGACTCTCCATGAAGTTCTTCTTCACGTTACCACGATGATGGCACCCGTTGCACCGTTCCTTGCTGAATGGTTGTATCAACGACTTCGCCGTAATGACAGTGAGATGAGCGTTCATTGTAGTATATTGCGCGCGAGCGATTCGTCGCTGATTGATGCTGGGCTTGAAGAGCGCATGAAACAAGCGCAAATCGTTGTAAGCCTTGCGCGTTCATTGAGAGAGAAAGCGAAGATCAAAACACGCCAACCCTTGCGGAGAATTCTTCTTCCGGTTGATAGTCCGGCGCTTCGGCGAAGTTTCCAAACGGTCGAAGACGTGATCATCGAAGAACTCAACGTCAAGGCAATTGAGTATGTGGCAGACGACACCAATATTGTTCGCCGATCTGCCAAGCCCAATTTCAAAATCATCGGAAAGAAGTACGGTGATCTGACGAAGGATGTGGCAGCTGGTATTCGCACTCTAACCAGTGAACAAGTTCGCAAACTTGAATTGTCATCCGTGTTGGCTATCGCCGTTGGCGAAGAAACCATCCAGATTGACTTTGAAGATGTGGACATCGTCAGCGAGGACATCGAAGGATGGCTTGTAGCTTCGGATCAAGGAATAACTGTGGCGTTGGACACGGAGATTGACAAAGCGTTGATCAACGAAGGTCTTGCCAGGGAGTTTGTCAGCAAGATCCAAAAGCTGCGGAAGGATAGTGGGCTTGATGTGACTGACAGAATTGCGCTGGCGTATTTGTCAGATGACGCAACATCAGAAGCACTTCAGTCCATGCGGACGTACATTGCAACAGAAACACTTGCGGAGTCGATCGTTCGGGGGGAAGGCCCGTACGAGAATGCCATCGACGTGAACGGCCGGTCCGTGAGTGTGCGCCTTGAGCGCATGTGACGTTGTACACCAAGTGGTGTACAGGTTTGTTGTTTAACGTTCTGGAGGTACGCTTATGGCAGCAGCAAAGAAGGCAGCCGCCAAGAAGCCAGCACCGGCTAAACCAGCAGCGAAAAAAGCTGCTGCAAAGCCAGCCGCTGCAAAAAAAGTAGCCAAGGCACCGGCTCCCAAAGCCGTAGCCAAGAAGGCTGCACCTAAGGCAGCAGCTAAGCCTGCCGCCAAAAAGGCTGTAGCCAAGAAGGCTGCACCCAAGGCAGCAGCGAAGCCAGCAGCCAAGAAGGTTGTAGCCAAGAAGGCTGCTCCCAAGGCAGCGGCAAAGCCGGCAGCGAAGCCCGCAGCAAAGCCAGTGGCCAAGAAGGTCGTAGCCAAGAAGGCTGCTCCCAAGGCAGCGGCAAAGCCAGCGGCAAAAAAAAAAGCCTGAGTAAGGATATTCCTTCTCCAGGTTTGCCTCTACAGGCTTCGCACACGACTTCCTCCGTACTCAATGTAACAGCGAGTTCGGCGTCCAAAGAAAGCTCGGAAAAGAAATCAACAGCTCAATTAAAGTCAGCATCAAGTAGGAACGTGACGACAAAGAAGTCGACGAAGCCCTCCGGGGCAGTCAATGTTGCTGCATCGGCAGAGAATGATTCTGCCGATGCAGCTTCTATTTCGGCAACTCCGGTTGCACCGAAAGCAGCAAAACAACTCCTTCCCATCCCGCCAAAAGCTGGCCTGAAGTATGGGGAGAAGGATCTCAAGGTGTTCAAGGAGAACATCGAGAAGTCTCGAGACGAAGCCCTCGAAGAGCTACGGTTCTTAAAGGAGCGCCTCGAAGACCTAACCAGCAGTGAGTCCAATGAAGATAGCTCCATCTACTCCATGCATATGGCAGAGCAAGGATCGGAAGCAATCGAAAAGGAAAAGACATACGCTCAAATACAGCGTATTCAAGACTACCTGCGGAAGCTCGATGAAGCCTTGACGCGTATAGCAGAGAAGAGCTATGGAATATGCCGCATGTGTGGTATTCTCATCGCAAGGGAGCGCCTGCTCGCCGTGCCAATAACGACCCTTTCGGCGTCGTACAAGATCCATCAGCGCTGTCCAGATGATGGTGTGGATCGCATCGTGGCCAAGGGTGGTGCTGCATTGAAATAGCCTTCGACGCAACATGGCCGTCACAAAAGAGCTCCACCCTGAAGGTGCCGAGCTTTTTTTGTTCTTCGAACGAACCTTATTGAATCTATGTCGAACGCAGTTCTCTTCTCCATCGTCGTCGTCCTTGTCCTGTTCGACCAAGTCACGAAGCTGACCGTTAAGGGATTCTCCTTCCTCGGCTTTACGCACGAAGGGATGTACCTGGGACAGAGTATTCCCGTTTTGGGTGACGTTGTTCGATGGACCTTCGTAGAGAATCCTGGGATGGCGTTTGGTATCTCATTTGGAGCCGGGAAGATTGTTCTAACGCTTCTGACGTTCCTTATCGTTGGTTTCCTCATTTGGTACCTTCGCGCACTCAAACACGCCCATAATGGTGTTCGATTTGCTGTCATGCTGGTCCTTTCCGGAGCAATCGGCAACTTGATTGATCGTGCCTTCTACGGCGTTCTGTATGGTGAAGCTCCCTTGTTTTATGGAAAGGTTGTGGACTTTGTGCAAGTCGACATACCAGATATCACCATCTTCGGGGAGATGTGGTCGCATTTCCCAGTATTCAACGTTGCAGACTCTTGCGTCTCGGTTGGAATTGTGCTGCTGATCATCTTCAGCAACGCCATGCCTACGCCCTCCATGCTGCGAAGCACAAAACCAGAGAATGATCATGAACAAGGATGAGCTCCTGCAACGCGTTGAGCGCGTCCATACGTTTACTATTCCTCTACGACAAAAACCTGAGAGACTGGACGCGTTCATTACACATGCCATTGAACATGCCACACGTTCCAAGGTACAAAAAGCCATAGAGGCTGGCGCCGTCA
>JALOMA010000261.1 GCA_025455735.1 Candidatus Kapaibacterium sp. | reverse complement strand
GCTTCAGAAAAGCGTTGAGCGACTTGCTGATCTCCAAGACCGCCACTATGCACATAACCGACACAGTTTGCTGATCATCCTGCAAGCCCTGGACGCTGCAGGAAAGGATGGTGCGATAAAGCACATGTTGTCAGGTCTGAATCCTCAAGGAGTAACGGTCACGTCGTTCAAGAAACCGTCTCCAGTAGAGTTGGATCATGACTTCTTGTGGCGACACGTGCAGGCTTTGCCTCCTCGAGGAGAGATCGGCATCTTCAATCGATCGTATTATGAACATGTCCTCGTGGCAAGAGTCCACCCTGAGCTGGTTATGAATGAGAACCTGCCAGATGTTACGACGCTTAGTGACATCAATAATGGCTTCTGGAAACGTCGTTTGGACGTCATTCGTCGATTCGAACAGAATCTCGTTGAAACGGGAACTCGTGTGGTGAAATTCTATCTGCATATCTCACCCGAAGAACAACGCAAGCGCCTCGTCAGCCGCATCGATGATCCACACAAGAATTGGAAGTTTCATGCCGACGACGTGCGGGAACGCGCGTTCTGGAAGCAGTATGTGGACGCCTATGATGCTGCCCTTGCGGCAACCTCAACGAAGGACGCACCTTGGTACGTCATTCCCGCAGACGACAAATGGTATGCGCGCCTGGCAATGGCTGAACTTATTTACCATCATATGGATTCCTTGCGTTTAGCATATCCAACCGTTTCGAAGGAAGACAAAATCCGGCTGGTGCAGGCCAGAAGAGATTTGATCCAGGATTCTATCGAGCAGGTGTAACCGTGATTACGATGAGGAACTGGTTCGTATCCGTGATAGGAGTTCTCGGTGTTATGGTCTCGTCGGCGGAAGCTCTTGCCCAGTTCAGGCTCTCAGAGCTCCTCACCACGGCCGACAAACGCACTCTGCGGGTAAGGGCGGAAGAACACGTGAAACTTCGCAACGATGCGGCTGCCGTTCTGCTCCTCGAACAGTGGTTGCAGGCTGCTCCCGCAGATGGAGAGGCTGCCTGGAGCTGATCTGGCACCATTCCGTCAACGAAAGGAGTTTGATGATGTAGCAAACGCATTGCGTGAGCAGAAACTTCAATCAAGGAATGTTCAGACGATTACCATTCCACAAACACGACTGGGTCGGTACAAGGTGGTACTGCCAGACGGTTTCAATCCATTGCTCCAGTACCGAATTGTCCTGCTTATTCACGGCAACGGTCATTCCGCCGATGTCATGCTTCAATGGGCACGATCGCTCGGATTGAAGGATCATGTCCTCGTTTGTGCCGATGCCCCCTACGTAAAAGTAAAGGAAGTCATCGCCTCGGCGAAAGAGCGATACTCTGCTGCAGGGGAGGGGCTAGGGATTCCCGACACCTCGGCAGGAACCGTTGTGACGCTTTCAGCCGAATGGTACCACGGTGTTCTGGAAGATGCTCGTGCACGATTCTCTGGCAGGGTGATGAAACCGCTGGTTATTGGTTTTAGTCAAGGTGGGTTCTATGCTCACGTCCTTGCGACGCGCTACCCCGGATCTGTAGCCGGAATCGCTTCCATCTGTGGTAGTATGTACAGCCATGGCCTCGTCCTTGAGCGATACGGAAGGTTACGTCAATACGGTGTCGACGTTTTTGTGAGCCACGGTACCAAGGACGACGTGGTACCATTTCAGACGTCGGAGTTGATCGTTGCCGCTCTTACCCGGGAAGGAGTGCGTCATACATTCCTGCCTTTCAAGGGAGGTCATTGGCCAACGGAAGAGGTCGAGCAACAAATACGATCGTGGGTACGCGACCATCCCTGAAAGGGAACGACAAACATTCCATCCATTGTTCCGATATTTGCCACGAACCACTGAATACGAGACTCCTATGTCACTTCCGGTATCTAACACCGCAACTATCGAACGTGTAGAGAAACTACGCCAGAGCAAGATTCTGCGCGAGGTTCAGGACAAGGACACCGTTGTGATGTTCGAAGATCCCCTTGAGAATGATATGATTCTCAACATGGGACCTCAGCATCCAGCAACGCACGGCGTGTTACGTGTGCTCCTGCGCTTGGATGGCGAAAGTGTCATTAAGTGTATTCCGGAACTTGGATACCTTCACCGTGGATTCGAAAAGCTTGCTGAAAACTGTACCTATCACGAGTTCATACCGCATACGGATCGCCTGGACTACCTGTCTCCGCTTTCCAACAATGTTGGTATCGCAATGGCCATCGAAAAGGCCGCTGGCGTCGAGGTACCAGATCGTGGAATCTGGGTCCGAATGCTTGTGTGCGAGCTGGCTCGTGTGTCGTCGCACCTGATTGCCCTCGGTGCTACGGCGATGGACGTTGGCGCAATGACACTGTTCTTGTGGACATTTACTGAGCGCGAGAAGCTCTATGATCTCTTTGAAAGGATGTGTGGTGCACGTTTTACCACCAGCTTCGCGCGAATTGGTGGCGTGGCCAACGACATTGCCGATGATGTCCTCCGCGATACACGCTCGTGGCTTAACAACATGCCAGTTGAAATGGATGTTTTCAACAAGCTCGTAGCGCGGAACCGGATCTTTATCGAACGTATGGCCGGAGTTGGCCACATCACTGCCGAAAAGGCCATTGCCTTGGGATTGACTGGGCCAACACTCCGTGGTTCGGGTATTGCGCGAGATCTCCGTCGCGATGAGCCCTACATGTTCTACGACCAAATGGATTTCGATGTCATAACCCACAATGATGGTGATTGCTACGCTCGCTACACCTGCCGATATAACGAGATCAAGGAGTCGATGAAGATTATTCATCAGGTTCTTGATAAGCTGGAGTCCACGCCACGAACTCCCGTAATGTCCGATGATCCGTCACGGGTCCAAGTTCGAAAAGCTGACATCTACACGAAGATGGAAGAGCTTATCAATGACTTCATGTTGATCAACTTTGGCGTCATGCCACCGAAGGGGGAAACCTACACGGCAATTGAGTCTCCTAAAGGCGAGCTCGGCTTCTTTATCGTCTCTGATGGGTCGGGGCATCCATGGAAGCTCAAAATCCGTAGTCCGTCGTCGTCCAATCTCCAGGCACTCCGTCACATGGCCGAAGGGTCTATGGTTTCGGATGTCGTGGCAATCATCGGCTCGATCGACCCAGTAATGGGCGAGGCCGACAAATAAACCCCCATTTCGACATCTTCATAACGGTGTACGTCCAGCGATGTACACCGTTTTTTTTTGAAAGGGGCCTTGTCACACGTCGTAACAATGCAGGCACACATTCCTTGTGTAATGACAGACACTTCAGCGACCTTCTCGTGAATCGTCGATCAAACAAGCCCATTCCTGGATAACACACGATGGTTCTTCCCTTTGACTTTGTCCGGGGAATCTCGCTGGTACCAAATTGGTGGCAGCAACAACGTAACAATGCGACCACAACTGTCAATCTGGTTCAATGATTGCGCACTCAACTTGCACCACCACAATATGACGTGGTGATGTTTCACAATTCAACAGGGAGAGTCGTATGAAAGCGACCATATTGGTTCTATTGGGTTTCCTGTTCTGTTTTGGACAAACTCACGCTGTCCACTATAAAGTGTTCAAGAACAAAGGGCCTAAGTGTCAGAAGGTAGGTTGCAGCCACAAGCACTACGAAACGGTCGAGGAAAAGTCCACAACCATGATCCTCGGTCACGATGAACGTATGCTTACTTGTACGGGATGTGGTAACACGGAATGTAAGTTCATGGATCTACCCAAAGGCATTGTTTCAACGTATGCCGATGTTCATTCGGAGGCCGTGGATAGCTATGTCAAGGACGGGGTCTATCGCGGAAACATCATTTCCTTTGAAAGAAATGAGCGGATCATAACAAGTTGGTCTGCTTCGGTTACGGAGGACGAGACTGTAGTGTATCAGAGCATATTTGCCGACTAAGGCCGCACCATCGGTACGGAAACACTCGAGTATCCGTACCGATGGTTATTCTAATCACGATGTCGAAAACCAAACACCTCATTGCAATGATAGTTGTTCTGGTTCACGCCACAGTACCGGTGTTGAGCCAGCATCTTGATTCGTGCAAGCGGTTTGAATCGGTCTTCCCCGTCAGGGCCTTGCATTCAATTGACATCCCAAAGAACCTTCTCATGAAATTCTCTTTTGTTAGTGTTCATAGGGATACCATTCACGCCCTCGTTGGGTATCGGGCCGACTCTGGTTTCTGCGTTGTTGCAGTTCCCTACGATAGGCAAATGGGTGTCGAGGTTGGTAGGTCTACCTTGCGATGGCTTTCAGGGCAATACTCAGAGAATACTCCCCGTGATTTCCTTGCCACCGACTCCTCTTATGCAATTTTTCTCAACACTGAATTATTGATTGCACCAAGAAGTTCATCGACAGTCAGTACATT
>JALOMA010000062.1 GCA_025455735.1 Candidatus Kapaibacterium sp. | reverse complement strand
TCTCGACGGGCATCTCCATCTTCATCGACTCGAGGATGGACACCACGGTGCCCTCGTCGACCTGATCGCCGACCTTGACCTCGATCTTCCAGACGGTGCCGGTGATGTGCGCCTTGATGACCTTCGCCATGGGGGCGGCACGCTAGCAGACGGCGCGACGATCGGGGAAGCGTCACTCACGCCAGAAGAACTTCCAGGGGTTGTGCTTGAGGTCCCGCACCATCTCCTGGAGGTCGTCGAAGAGCTGCTCGTCCATGAGCAGCGCGCCCACGGTGCCCCGGCCGCGGCGCATCTGCGCCACGACCGCTTGCGCGTCGGCCGTCGCCGCGTTCGCCCGAGAGACGAGCGTCGCCGTGTCGTCGACGATGCGCTCGATCTTCTTCTGTTGGGCCTCGCTCCCCACCGTGTCCGAGAGGCGCTTCGCGTTCGTCATCGTGTGTCGCGCGTCGGCGAGCAGCGGGGGCCCCTGCCTCGCGACGTCGCTCGTGACCACGTCGACGTTGCGCAGGATCCGGTCGACCTGCTCGCTCTTCACGAACTTGTCGTTCGCGCGGCGCCCCGTATAGGGGGCTGAGTTTACCAGGAGGGCACCATGTTCGGTAAGCATGCCTTCGCCGTAGGTGAGGGCATGTTCGTACAGGTCTCCTGTAGTTAGGTTGTAGTTGATCTCGCCAAGATTGATCAGTCCATTCTGCTCAAGCTGTTCGCGGACGGCGTCGGAACCGGTGGCCATGATGGTTGCTGGTACGTTAGGGAATCGTGAACAGCTGCAAATATCGGCGTTTTTGTGCTAGGAATCGATGAGTAGTGATTCATGAAAGATGCGTATTCGTTGCTGGAAGCCCCAACGTTGGATACCGACGTTGCTGCTGCCGAGGAACTGCTGTCGCGGTATGGCCCCTCCTTGGTGCCTGCCAGCATTGAAGCCCTCCGAAGGAATGTAGCCGAAGAGTGGCGTCCTCACGTGTCCTTGCTCGTGCAGCTCGTCGATGGTTGCCGAAAGGCAGTGCGGCTTGGCAAGGCTTCGCCTGGGCGCGTCTTTTTGCCCCAGACGGCGGAACAGAGTACTCATCCAGATATCGCTGTATGGCATGCGTCCATGTTCGCGGGATGCAACCACGTTGTGGAAGTCTGCACGGGCGCAGGCATGGATACGGCGGCAATTGCCGCCGTAGCCACCCACGTGACAACCTTTGAAGCAAGTCCCACCATTGCGGCATTGGCCCGCGGCAACATGCGCCGCATGGGCATTGGCAATGTGGAAGTCGTGACGGACCACGTGCCGTCCGACGCATTTCGTACCGCGGTAGCCACGGCAGATGGTTTATGGGCCGATCCCTCGCGGAGGGATGAGGCGGGAAATCGCCTTCGGCATCACGCCGAGTATGATCCACCGTTGGGACTCCTGGCGACGTGGCCCCCTTCCACGATGCGATTGGGAGTAAAACTTGGCCCCGTCGATCGTATGCAGGTAGACGACGGCGCATGGTCCATGACGATTATTGGATGGCATAACGAAGCACGAGAATCTGTCTACCGACGGATTCCGGGAGAGCCTGCACAGCATACGGTAGTGTTGCCAGAGGCTGGCGTGGAATGGAGCATTGAGCAGGGCAAGGCGGAGATACGGGAAGTGCAGGTAGGTGACGTCCTGGTGGAGCCACATGCAGCGCTCATCGCATCGGGCGCGCTTGGTGGTTTTTATGCGCAAAGGGGTATTGCCGTGGGAGATGGGCGCATTGCTTATGGCATATCACGGGATGATCCAGGGCCTTCACCTTGGTATCATCGATTTCGCGTCGAAGACGTCCAGCAGGGCATAGATGAAAGGCATGTCCGCCAGGTTCTTCGCGAACGGCAATGGGGCCCAGGAACCGAGTTCAAAAAACGCGGTGTGGACCTGGACCCCATGGAGCTACACAGACGGATGGAATTTACGGACGGTGGGCGTCGTGGTGTGGTCTTTTGTACACGTTTCGGCACCAGCCGCTTGACGATTTATGCGACGCGAATCACGGACGGGACTTGAGGAGGTCGCGAATTTCTCCCAGGAGAACCTCTTCGTTTGTAGGTGCGGGAGGTGCCGCTGGAGCTTCTTCTTCCTTCTTGCGGAAGGAATTGATTGTCTTAACCACGAGGAAGATGGCAAAGGCAACGATCAGGAACTCAATGGTGATATTGATGAAGTTGCCCACGTTCAGCGTAACTGCTTCCTTGACAACCTTGTCGCCCTCCAGCACGGCGTCCTTGATGGTCAGCTTGATGTCCTTGAAATTGATGCCACTCGTCAGCAAGCCAATCGGCGGCATGATGACATCATTGACCAGCGATGTGACGATTTTGCCAAAGGCACCTCCGATGATAACACCGACGGCAAGGTCTACGACGTTACCCTTCATGGCAAACGTCTTGAATTCAGAGATCAAACTCACGGTCATGCTCCCACATGTTGATATTGGAGCGAATGTACGGGGAAAGAGGACTGGTTGTTCCCGGCAGAAAAGGACTAGCGTGGGAACGACGTACGTTCCGTGCAGCCGCAGTTGTTGATGAGCTGCTTTTTGAGCTCGGCCTTTTCGCTGTCGGACAACTTATTGCACATGGTGCGTAGGGTGGGATCCGATGGTTCCTGAGCGGGCCCTGGGGCCCGCCCGGAAGCAGTGGTGTCAGATCCATGCGAGGACCCGCGTGGGGACGTTCGCCGCGCCTGCATGCCATAGCGCACGGAGAACACGACGACGTAGGCGAAGGCTGTAATACCAGCGCCTTCGAGAAAGGTGAGATCGTGATTGGATTCCATGACGTCCAGAAGAACATCATTCCATATCAGCATCACGATAGTGCTGTTAACGATCAACAGCCCGCCGATGCAACACAGGTAGATGATCGAGCGGGCTGTTGGAGAGTTCAGCATCGGCAT
Organism: Candidatus Kapaibacterium sp.; assembly: GCA_025455735.1. Lineage (GTDB taxonomy): Bacteria > Bacteroidota > Ignavibacteria > Kapaibacteriales > Kapaibacteriaceae > JALHPC01. The sequence goes on along the minus strand of JALOMA010000062.1, from coordinate 9,528 downwards.
TGCGCCGGAGGTGTCCTAGTTTTCGTTTACTGTGTCGTACAGCTCCTGCAACTTCTTGCGCAGGTGCAATACGGCGTACCGTTTCCGGGCAAGCAGCGTGTTAATGTTAACGCCAGTTGCTTCGGACATCTCTCTAAACGAAACACCTTCAAATTCATTTTGGACGAAGACCCACTTCTGTTCTTCGGGAAGCTCTTCGAGTCCCGTCAGGACGGCTTCCCAAATGGTCTTCCGTACCAGATCGTGTTCGGGGTTGTATGAGAAGTCGCCAAGGAAGCGCTCAACATGATCAAGGCCTTCGTCCTTCTGATCGTTGGAGCCAAGGTCGGTGAAATTGTCGGCGCGCTTTTTCCTGTACGAATCGATGATCCGGTTTCGTACGGATGTGAATACCCACGAGGCAATGTTCTCTATGGGCTTGTTAACGTCCGCCGAAGCGGCAAGCACGTTGGCGAAGACATCTTGAAGAATGTCCTCAGCTTCCTCCTGACTGCGAACTCTCTGGCGAATGAAGCCAAGATACTTCTTGCGGTCGTTGCGGAACAGCTGTTCGATTTGCAGGGCGAGGTCCATAGAATCGCTCCCTTCTGACTGATATTGAAGTTGTTGACGAACCTTTGCAGCAACTGGCGTATAGCCAGTTTTCCGGACAAACTCTTGAGTGCGCATGGCTGCTCCTGCTACAGTTGTGACAAATTGACGCACAGTGTCGTTGTGAACTGTCGTTTTGGCGTAGCAGAACTGCCATATCGTCCAGAAGTTGTGGTTAATCAGTTATACAGAAGGTAGCGGTATTTCTATGCCAAATTTTCTCGCGTTGAACAAAGCTTTATCGTAGCCGGCATCGGCGTGGCGTAATATACCCATGAGAGGATCATATGCCAACACTCTTGCCAATTTTTCTTTAGCAACATCCGTGCCATCTGCCACCACAACCATGCCAGCGTGGAGGCTAAGGCCCATACCGACGCCTCCACCGTGGTGGAGGGAGACCCACGTTGCCCCACCAACGGCGTTGAGGGCAAAATTGAGGTAGACCCAATCGGCGATGGCATCGGATCCATCCTTCATGGCTTCTGTTTCGCGGTGTGGCGACGCCACTGATCCACAATCCAGATGATCCCGACCGATGACGATGGGCGCCGAGACCTTACCAGTACGCACCAACTCATTAAAAAGGTTCCCGGCGAGGGCTCGCTCTCCATATCCCAGCCAACAGATGCGTGCTGGGAGGCCTTGGTAGCCGATATGGTTTTGAGCTTCGCGGATCCACATGTGCAGGTGGTGGTTCTCGGGGAAAAGACTGCAAATGGCATCATCGGTTACACGAATATCTTCTGGATCGCCCGAGAGTGCAACCCAGCGGAAGGGTCCCTTTCCATCGCAGAAGAGTTCGCGGACGAAAGCTGGCACGAATCCTGGGAAGTCGAAGGCATTGGATACGCCAGCGTGGTCGCGAGCAATACCACGGATGTTGTTGCCATAGTCAAACACGACGGCCCCGCGCTGTTGAAACGCGAGCATGGCCTGAACGTGTTGGCCGATGCTTCGATATGAGGCTTCGAGGTAGGCGGAAGGGTCGGCCAGACGTAGCACATCGGCTTGCTCTTTGTTCAAACCTGCTGGATAGTAGCCATTGAGGGGGTCGTGAGCGGAGGTCTGGTCGGTTACAACATCTGGGATGATACCCCGGCGTAGGAGCTCGGGAAGGACTTCAGCTGCGTTGCCAACGAGGCCGATGCTGATAGCTTCCTTGCGTGCGGTATAGTCGGCGATGACGGTGAGAGCATCGTCGAGCGACGTCATCTTGCGGTCACAGTACCCGTCGCGGATGCGTTTGTCGATTCGTTCTTCGTCGATCTCCACACAAAGAGCTGCGGCGCCAGCAATGGTCGCCGCAAGTGGTTGGGCACCGCCCATACCACCGAGGCCGGCGGTCAGCACAAACCGTCCATGAAGTGTGCCGCCAAAATGCTGCCGTGCGCATTCAGCAAACGTTTCATAGGTACCTTGGACAATCCCCTGTGTACCGATATAAATCCATGAACCGGCCGTCATCTGACCGTACATAATCAGGCCTAGTTCATCCAGACGGCGGAATTCATCCCACGTAGCCCATTTGGGCACGAGGTTGGAATTGGCGATGATGACGCGGGGAGCAAGCTCATGCGTACGAACGACTCCAACGGGTTTGCCGGACTGGACGAGGAGTGTATCCGTCGTGTCCATCGTGCGAAGGCAGTCCAAAATGGCATCGAAGGCTTGCCAATTCCGAGCAGCCTTGCCCAAACCACCGTAGACGATGAGTTGGTCCGGCTTTTCGGCATTCTCTGGATCCAGATTATTCTGAATCATGCGATAGGCTGCTTCGATCTGCCAATTCTTGCAGGTTAGTTGTGCGCCCCTGGGGGCACGGACGATGCGCGAAGTATCGGTAATCATGGTGGTGTCCTTGTCTTGCGGGTGGCAACAGTGATGGGCGACGAATCATTCCCACTGGGCCTATGCTTCAGTTCATGGATGCCATCTGAGCGTCGATGCGCAGGAGCGTGTCGGCACTGAGCTTCTTGCGTTCGAAAAGGTCGCGGAGCATTTGCCAGGTATAGATTCCCGTGTCGTGGCCGTCCTTCCAACGTGCTTGCACGGCATAGTTGCCAACGGGTGTAAGGGCATCAAGCTCATTCATGCCTGGCGCAAACGTCTTGATACCGGCAAAGACCGTTTGCCCCAAGATCTCCTCGCCAGTACAGTGGGCACAGGGGCAGGCCTCGCGAAGGTCCGATAGGAGGATCGCCGACGTAAATCCGTCGGCCCAGTCCGCCTCCAGGACGACCGGGTTGCGTCGATTGATGCGAATAGGCTGTTGCATATACAAAGATCGTGAAGACGGTTCATTCAAACCCACAATCTCCCTGTGAAAAGGGGCCTTGGCGCAAGGTCGGGAAGTCCAGTCAGCCGTCACGACCGTCAATGGTGCACCGTTGAAACAGTGACGGGTCGTAATTTTCCCGTTTATTCAAAAGCAACAACCGAAGGCAACCGTCATGGTGTCGCGATATAAGAGTTTTGTGTACGTCGAAGATCTTTCCCGCCACATCGGCGAACAGGTCACCCTGCGGGGATGGGTGTACGACAAAACAGCAAAAGGCAAACTGGTATTCATTAAGCTACGGGATGGCTCCGGCACGGTACAATGTGTGTTGTTCAAACCCAACGTCGACGAAGCCATTGCCGAAGCGGCTGCTCAGCTAACGCAAGAGTCCAGTGTGGAGATCATCGGCACGGTGCGAGCCGAAGAGCGTGCACCGGGAGGTGTAGAGTTGGACGTCCAGGATGTGCGGATCCATCAACTGTCCGCGAATTATCCCATCACGCCAAAAGAACATGGCGTGGAGTTTCTCATGGAACACCGCCACTTGTGGCTACGGTCCACACGGCAGCATGCCATCATGCGCGTGCGCGCTCAGGTCGTCAAGGCCATTCGGGATTTCTTCGACGGCAACGGTTTCAAACTGCAGGATTCGCCCATCTTCACACCAAATGCCTGTGAAGGTACATCCACATTGTTCGAGACGGACTATTTCGACCTTGGAAAGGCCTATCTCACTCAGTCCGGACAGCTGTATGCCGAAGCCACGGCCATGGCCCTGGGACGCGTCTACACCTTCGGTCCTACCTTCCGCGCGGAAAAGTCCAAGACCAGGCGACACCTTACGGAATTCTGGATGGTGGAACCTGAGATGGCGTGGTTTGATCTGAACGACGATATGGACCTTGCCGAGGACCTTGTGGAGTACATCGTTCAGCATGTTTTGGCTACAAGCCAGCGCGAGCTTCTCGCGTTGGGCCGCGATATTTCCAAGTTGGAAAAGGTGCGCCGCCCCTTCCATCGAATGAGCTACAGTGAAGCAGTGGAGTGGCTGAATGCCAACAACGTGAAGCTGAACCGTAAGCAGGCCGATGGTACGGAAATACAGGTGGACTTCCCTTGGGGTGAGGATTTCGGTGCTCCACAGGAGGAAGCCCTTATGACGCAGTTTGAGAAGCCATGCATCATCCATCGGTATCCGTCCGAAGTGAAGGCGTTCTACATGAAGCGTGACCCTGAGGACAGTCGGGTCGTGTTGGCCATGGACATGCTGGCGCCCGAAGGTGCTGGGGAAATTATTGGCGGCTCGCAACGCGAGGACGATCATGATGCTCTTCTCGCCCGGCTGCGCCACGAGCAGCTCCCCGAAGAAGCCTTCCAGTGGTATCTGGATTTGCGCAAGTTCGGTTCCGTGCCACATGCAGGGTTTGGCCTTGGCTTGGAACGTACCGTAAAGTGGATTACCGGTGCCGAACATATCCGGGAAGTCATTCCTTTCCCTCGTATGATCTATCGTATCGTTCCTTGATTTCGCAGGAACGGCACGCCGTTGTACAGTGCGACACGATATCATGCGAGCATTCCACCATTTCCTTCCTGATCAATGACACAAGAAACTCTTACCGGTGCGGAATCCGTTGAATGGGACCTCTCAGACCTCTATCCCAGCGTAACGGAAGGCCCATTCGTCGATGATATGGCGTCGATCGTTGCCCGAAGTGAGGGCTTCCGGCAGACCTATAAGGGCACCCTGGCACAGGCAAGTACCGAAACGTGGTTGGCATTCCTTACCGAATACGCCGGCCTGCTTGAGGTACAGGATAAGCTGGTTTCCTTCGCCTATCTGCGGTGGTCTGTCGACACGGAAGATCCCGAGACGGGCCGTATTCTCACGAAGGTGCGGGAGACAACTTCGGCTGCAGCTACGTTCCTCGTCTTTGTATCAACGGAAGTTGCCGCTATCAGCGAGACGGCAATGGAAACCCTCCTCGCTGAAGAACAGCTGGCCCCCTATCGGCATTGGCTTCATCGCGCCCTTGCCTATAAGCCCCACTTGCACAGCGAAGACGTGGAAGCCATCCTTGCGGAAAAAGTACTCACGTCAAGAACATCGTGGGTACGGCTCTTCGATGAACTGCTGAGCTCCAAAGTGTATACTCTTCGCGGTGTGGAATACAGCGAAGCTGGCATCCTGACAAAGCTCTACTCGCCGGATCGCTCGCTACGCGAGGACGCCACGAAGGCCTTTACTGCGGGCCTCAAGGAGGGCATCCGAACAAGAGCATATGTCTTCAATACCATTCTCGCCGACCATGCACTGAACACAAAACAACGAAGATTCGCCTCATGGGTCTCCTCCCGCAACCTGGACAACGAAGTCGATGACGCCACGGTCGATATCCTGATTGCAAGCGTTGTTGAACGATATGACCTCCTGCAGCGCTTCTTCCGATTAAAAGCACAAGCGCTGGGCTATGACGTCTTTCACTATCACGACCGCTACGCACCCCTGCCGGGTGGAAATAAGGACTTCTGGACGTGGGAGGAAGCTCGGGACCTTATTGTTGATGCCTACACCGCATTCCACCCCGAAATGGGGCGTATTGCCACCATGTTCTTCAACAATAATTGGATCGATGCTCCTATGCGGAAGGGCAAAAACGGCGGTGCGTATAGTGCTGGAACCGTACCAAGTGCCCACCCCTACGTGTTCATGAATTACACCGGCACCACACGCGATGTGCAGGTCCTTGCCCATGAACTTGGCCATGGCATTCACCAGTATCTCTCGCGTCGCAATGGTATGCTCCTTGCCGACACACCGCTGACGGTTGCCGAAACCGCATCGGTTTTTGGCGAAATGCTTGTGTTCCAACGCTTGCTAGCCCGAACCACCGAACGAACCGAACGCCTGTCACTGATCGTTGGCAAGCTGGACGACATACTAAGCACGGTCTCGCGTCAAGTTGCCCTCAACAGATTCGAAGATGCCGCCCACCGTGCTCGCGTGCAGGAAGGCGAGCTAAGCGTAGAAAGACTGGGTGAACTGTGGGTGGAAACGCAGTCACAAAGCTATGGTGACGCTGTCCTGCTTGCCGAGGGATTCAGTGTTTGGTGGAGCTACATCTCCCACTTTGCCCATGCACCAGGATATGTCTATGCCTATGCCTTCGGCGAATTGCTGGTTCTGGCGCTCTATGAACAGTATAAACACGAAGGTGATTCCTTCCCAGACAAGTACATGGAACTCCTGGCGAGTGGAGGCTCGAAGAGCCCCAACGAGCTTCTGGCCCCCTTGGGAATGAACATCGCCGACCCCAATTTCTGGAAGAAAGGCCTTCGAGTTATCGAGGCGTTGATTGAAGAGGCAGAATCCTTGTTGTAGGAAAGTCAGGTGAACCCATGAACATGCCCACCCTCGTCGAATCCTTGCAAGCACTTCGTGAACAAGGATTCGTTCACGATTTCAATCTGGAACATTCCAGCCTGTACTGCTCGGAACTATCGCTGCGCTTGCATCCAGATGATTTCGAAGTTATGGAGACGATTCGCTTTGAAGGCGACAGTAATCCCGATGATTCCAGTGTGCTGTATGCCATCAGGAGCACCACAGATGTGCGTGGTACATTCCTGATGGCATACGGTGCTTATGCCGATGGAGCCTCCGCCGAAATCGTGCGTAAGCTGGCCGACCACCGGAATCAGTAAAGGCCGAACTTGAAGGTCAATACACCTGAAAGACCAGAGAGGTCGCTGTTGCCAATCGTCGTCGTTCCTACGCGCGTGTCTACGCCGTTGACAAATCGATAGCTTGCACCAGCCGCCACGCGGAACCACTCGGTGAGGTTGACTTCGATGTTTACCTGCGGTTCGATGACGAAAAACACGTCGCTGCTGATTGTACTGTGATCCCAGTCCCACTCGCCATCCTCAAAACGGCGAGCGCGTGTGTTCGTTGACACTGCACCTGCACCAATGAGCGTCATTGCGCTTACGTGTATAACGTCATCGGACATAAAGATGACCTCAATTTCGCCGCCTCCATAGCCAAGGTTCATGTTGGTGTCCAAGTCCGAAGTTGCCCCTGCCTTCAGCAGTCGCGGCGTCACAAGTCCATAGCCGCCACCACCAATGGCAAGCGTCTTGTTGATCACCCATGCGCCGCGGCCCCCTACCAAAAGGGATGTGTTGTCCATCATGGTCGTGAGCTTCAGCACGGGCCCGCCAAAGCCACCACTCGAAAATGTGCCCGACGAAAAGAGTGTTCGAACCGAATCAGGTTGGGCAGCCTGGACATAGGCGGAAGGTGCTGCCAGTAGAACGATTGCTATACACAACGAAAGACGTAAAGACAGGCGTTTCATGCGATTTTCCTAACAGGAGGGTGATGGAATGTGGGCGCATGAACGCAGGAAACTCAAAAACGTTTCACGGTTTCCTAACAAAGTCAACAATAATCACGGTTGTTTGGCAATCACGGTTGTTTAGCCAAGAATGTCAATCGAAGCACGGCGTCAACGTATGCAGTGCTGTTGTTGTAGTGAAAGACGGCCTTACGCTGATCGGCCTCGGTCGTACCCCAGCCATTTTTCTGCAGGTAGTTCGCGACACTGAAAATGGCATCGCTTGTTGAGTACAGGTCAATGTCGCCATCGGCGTCGCCGTCAACGGCCCAGGAACGATAGGACGAAGGGAGAAATTGGCTCAGGCCAAACGCTCCTGCCCAGGACCCTCGGAGGCGGTGAACATCCAAGGTGCCTTCCTTGGCAATATGCTCCAGGGCCTGCAATTGGCTGATCGCCCAGCGGACCTTTTTCTCGGCTTTGCGTTCGACTAAGGCACGAATACTATCTCTGGATAGGGTATCGGCGCCAGGCCCCGTGACGACGCGTTCAACGTTACGTTCGATGAAGTCGGGTTCGGCGGACAATGCAACGCTGAGGTATACGCTGGGAATATGATGTTTGCCAGTGTACCGGCCGTGTTTCGTTTCAACCCACAAGATGGCAGCAATGGCTTCGGCGGGTACGTTATACAGTTGTTCAGCTTGAGCAAGCACCGTGGCGTTGTTGATCAGAAACTGCCGCACCTGCTTTACACTATACGCATTGTAGTTGTGCGAGTAGTCGGGTTTGGATGCGAAGTTCGTGACGATGATACTAACCAAGGCACTATCGAATCGCGTTTGGGGAGACGTAATCAACGAACGAACGAACGTTGTATCCACACCGCCAGCGGAAGCAATGACCTTCATTGCCCGTTCCAAGGCAGCCGTGGAATCTTGCGGCTGGTCATGTTGCCAGCTGAACGTTTTATCCCTTTGAAGAGAATACAGCAATCCCGCAGCGGCAACAACAGCGGCAATAGATAGTGCTATGGAGAGTCGGACAGACATTGTTGGTTACGCTTTCCGTGCAAGACAGGCGATTTCAATTCCTGTTACATCCTGATAGAGACGTGCGCATTGGTCGCGGAAACGTGGACGAACATGTTGTCCTGTTCGTGCGAACACATCATTGGCAAGACGATAGGCGCGCCGTGTGGCCAACGTATTGGGGCGGCGTTGTTTCAGCCAAAGAACCGTAAAGCCACTACGTTCGAGTAGCAAGCGTAGGGCCTTGGGTGAATAGTGGACAGCATGAAGATGGGGCTGGAACCAAATCCAACGATGGCCGAAGATCGTTCGCCAGATGGTTGTGAAGTCGGGAACGCGGATATAGAGAAGCCCTTGTGGAGTAAGCTTCTCCAAACACGAAGCCAAAAACGGAACGGGCTCCGGAACATGTTCCAGGACGTGGAACAACGACAGCCCATCAAACACGCCCTCTACACGCATCATGGAGTCCGCGACGTCAAGGCCTACCATTCTGGCATAGGCACGTGCTTGGCTAGCAGGTTCTACGCCGGCAACACGAAGACCACGCCGCCGTAGCTCGTCAAGGAAATAGCCACGATCGCAGCCTACATCAAGCCAGGATGTTGGTGCAGGTTCCACGCGAAGAACGTCTGCCACCAACGATTGCATCTCCGGAAACCGGAAGAAGCGATAGCGCTCCGCCGATGCCGCTGCAAAAGAGGAAAGGGCATAGTCATTGGCATAGACGGTTGACGCATCAGCTCGATCTTGTGGCGGCGTGACGACGGCACTGCAGGCCGAACATGCCAGCATCGTCGTGCGGCCAACACGCTGGGTGGCGTCAAGGGGAGCAGTGCAGAGAGGACAGATCATAAGAGTACCATACAAAGCTAGCTACTGCATACAAGTCGTGGCCATGCTACATTTGCACACATGAAATATTGCCTCGCCCTCGCCTACGTACTGTGGCTTCTGTCCAGCACGGTGGTCCTTGCCCAACCAGTTCTGGATATGCCCTTGGAGATTGACTGGGGCACGGTAGCACCCAATGCCGACCTGGCCAACATTACCAAAATGCAGCGGGACATCATCATCCGTAACGCCGGCAATCAACCGCTCCGTGTCTACGAGGTACGCCCATCCTGTGGCTGTACCACTGCCCCTCTGGATACCAACCTGTTGGGCCCTGGTGAACAAACGACCATGCACGTGACGCTGAACCTACCCACAGCCAATGGCCCCATCAAAAAGTACGTGACCATCCGCACGAATGCTGGTCCCGACTCCGTAAAACTCCTATCGC
>JALOMA010000061.1 GCA_025455735.1 Candidatus Kapaibacterium sp. | reverse complement strand
TTGTGGTGATGCCGGGCTTACAATACCGATAACGGCGTTGCGACGAAGAGGAGGAGGGATGATCATCGGTGCCGGGAATTGGGTGCGTTGGATAGAGGTTCCACGGACATGCGTTTATGAAGTGCCTTGAGTAAATCCTGTCTCTTTGTGTCACCATTGATTTTCCAGACCATGATACCTCCAATGGAGTGTTCGAGAACGTAATCCACCTTCCGTTCTATCGAGGCTTCATTTTCCGTTGTAATGAACTGGCGTAGGGATGGAACATAGAGATACGGGGCCATGGCTATGGAGTCGAAACCAAAACGCACGGAAACACTCCGCTCCATGTCGGCAATTTCCCTTGCGGTGGCGTAGCGGTCAAATCGTCCTCGTTGACCAAGTCCAAGGTTGACGGAATCAACGTCGCGGACAACGACACCGTACATTGCCGCACCCAGCAATAGTTGGTCAAATGGGATATTCATGCTGCGTAGGGCTTGAAATGCAGAATGCACACTTGCGGATTGAAATGCCGAAGAATACAGCGCTGTATGATGTCCGGTAATGCCCTTACGGTCATTGGGCAGACTATATGTCATCACGCTTACGCGGTCCACGACGCGAAGAATTCGATCCCAGGCATATGCCTTGGTCAGCGATTCTCCGTCGCAGTTGGCATCCATCATAAGTATGTGATGGTCATCGAGGGAGTCGCGGAGCATCTCCAAAACTGTGGCCAGATTGTCGCGGTCTTCTGGCCGTGCGGGATGATCCTTGTATCCGCCAAGAACTGGTGTTTCCCAGTCGATGTCGACGCCGTCGAGTTTCCACGTGCGGACGAACCTTGCCAGGTGCGAGACGAACGTACTTCGTCCGGATGGTGTAGCAAACACATCGGAGCATGGTTCACAGCCACCCCATCCGCCTACGGCGGCAAGGACTTTCAGGTTGGGGTTTTGTATACGGTGGCGCAATAATTGGCGAAGTACGTGATGTTCCGTCGAATCATCGAGCGCAGCGATACCGTCCTTCAGGTGGAGGAAACAATAGACCACATGGCTAAGGCCGGTGCAATCGAGGTTTTGTGCTTCGGTAACTGAACCCTTGAAATATCCGAGTACCCAGACGTTCTTCTGCACCCAATCATCCATCATGGCAGCTGTATGGTAGACGGCTGTTGAGTCCGTCCATCCATTGTGACCTGGCACGACTACACGGGGATGCGGAAAGGCCTCGATCAACCGGCGGGCCGAGGTGCGCCAGGCAGGCACGTTCGCATGGCTCAGGTTTCCTGGGAAGGCATCCTCCGTGCTCCGCACGAAGCAGCCGCCGATGAGGATACGGGCGTCGGCGACCCATACCACCAGGTTGTCATCGGAATGTCCGCGGCCGGGTGCCATTGTTCGCAGCTGTCGACTGCCAATGGTAAACGTCGTGTCCGCGGCAAAGGTCCGATCCGGCCGTGGTTCCTCGCGTTCCACACAAAGACGATCGGTGAAAGCAGAGGCCCAGCTGATGATGCCTCGGGAGCGCATGGCGGGGATTCCTCCAGTACGGTCACCGTGGGCATGCGTGCTGATACTATAGCGCAACGGGGCCACACCAATGGAATCCATGAACGATATCAAGCGTTGTACCTGCGTTGTATCCCATGGTGGATCCACGCAGACGGAACCTTCGTTGCTGGCAATGATGACGCTGTTGGCGGGGTATCGAATGCCCCCGACGGTTTGCCATGTCGTCACTACATAGCAGGATTCACCAAGGGCATGAATGCGGAGATCGTCAGCCTCCAATAACGGAACCGAAGGCTGGGCGAAGAGGCCAGCCGACGACACGTAAATCAATCCAATAACGACGAGGATTCCCATACGAAGACGTTCGATCATGGTGGGAAAATACGGGGATGTTGCGTGGAAATCTTGACACAACCTGGGGATAATGACAGTTGTTTACGGAATTGCAACAGACGTAAGTTGATGAATTACGCTAGGTTGCATTGATTCTTACGTAGTTTTTCGCATCTGGCACGATTCTTGGAGTGTGCCCCGTCCGCCTTGGGGACATGACACCAATCCTGCATCATATCGTCCGGCTCGTTGCCGTCCTGTCTGCTCTGGCTTCCATCGCCATGGCACAGGATCGTATTCGTGGTGTGGTGAATGCCTACACAGCCGTGCGCGACATCATCGGCTGCGACTCCACTGCCATCGTCGATGACGCCACGGCGTTTGCCGTTGGTGACGTCGTCCTGATCGCCCAAATGAACGGTGTACGGGCCAACGAAAACGACGGCCCCACCTATGGTACACCGATCGACAAGGAATCGGGGGGGCTTCTGGAGCGCCTTGTTGTTGCCCGTATTGATGGGAACCGCGTGACGTTTACGACACGCCTCGTTCATGTCTATGACTTCGTTCACGCCGTTCAGATGGTCCGCGTGCCCGTGTACACGTCCGTTCTTTTGGATGGGCCCGTTGTGGCGCGTGCGTGGAACGGAACCATCGGCGGCATCGTGGCCCTTGAGGCGGGAACACTTGAGCTGAATCATCCTCTGCGGGCAGACTCTGCTGGTTTCCGTGGCGGACTCCGTGGTGGACAGCGTTTTGGCTGCTATGATACGGCCTACAGTGCCGTTTTCACGGAACAACGCGGCGGTGGCAAGGGCGAAGGAGCCGTACGAGCAACCTTGCAGTTGGCACTCCGCGGACACCTCTTCAATGCCGCTGGTGGTGGCAATGGCCATAATGCTGGCGGAGGTGGTGGCGGCAATGGTGGCCGTGGTGGCCATGGCGGCCGCACTACGTCGGCTTGTACAACAAACACCGACACCTATGGCCAGGGAGGGCTTGCCACGGCAGTGACCGTGGCAGAACAACGATTTTTCATGGGTGGCGGCGGCGGCGGCGGACATGAAAACCGCCCGGATTTCCAGGCCAGTGCTGGCGCTCCTGGTGGTGGCCTTGTCTACATCAAAGCCGACGTCATCCGCGGCAATAATCAGCGTATCAGTGCCCGTGGTGGCAGTGCACGATCCTCGGACACCCTTCTCGAGCCTGGTGATGGTGTTGGCGGCGGTGGCGCTGGTGGCACGGTTCTGTTGGATGTTCGGCGTGTTGAAGGCTCGCTCCTTGTGGATGTTTCTGGCGGCAATGGAGCCAACAACATGTCCCGATATACGGAGACGGCCTGTGGTGGTGGCGGCGGTGGCGGTGTGGTTGTTTCCCTCACCCGGCCCTTAACGCCAGGAATCAGCACCAACATCCGCGGTGGTTCAGCTGGCATCGTCGTATCACCGAGCAACCCAGCGCGGGGCACATCGTGGGGGGCCATTGGTGGTGATGATGGTATCGTCCTTGAAGGCCTGGAATGGCGACGTCCGGCACGGTTCAGCTTTTATGCCAGCGGTGAAGGCACCATCTGCCCTGGAGGCGAGGCCACGTTGCGTGCGGCGCCAGGATTCGTGCGCTATCGATGGTCCCATGGCGCAACGGATTCCGTTGTCCGCGTAACGGCAGCCGGAACGTATGCTGTGGAAGCCACCGACTCGTCCGGATGCATCCACAGAGTGGATGGCTTGATCGTGCGCGATAACTCACCGTCGTATGACATTCCCATCGTTGTGGACTTCGGACCGTGCGACATCCTACGCACCTATCAGCAGTCCTTCCCAATAACGAATACGGACGACGAACCCATCACCGTATCGGCTATCACCGTGCCCGAAGGGTTCACGGTTGTTTCGCCAACGGCCTTTCCCGTCGTCGTGGACGCCAACAGCACGATGGCCATCACGTTGGCATTCAGAGCAACTGCGGACAAGCCCTATGGCGGCACGTTGACCGTGGACGTGGCCGCTCCTTGTGCTGGCACAAGGAGCGGGGAAGTACGGGCCACCGTCAAGCCTGTGTATGTCACGATTTCCATGCCCGACACGATTGCAGCCGTTGGTGCCACGGCGTTTGGCCTCCCGGTCCGTTTGGCGGCGTGGCCCGATACGGTGTTGATTAAGGCCGCCAGCATGCATGTGGACGTTACGTTCAACAATCGCCTGTTTGCTCCGCAGCGGGTAACGACGGGAACCATCATCCGCGACATTGTGGACGTTCTCGCCCAGCGGCGAACGGTTACCGTGCAGCTGGATAGTGTCGATATCGTGGGCGGCTCCATTACCGAACTCTTCCGCATCGAAGGTGTAGTGTTGGTTTCCACACAGTTAGCTACTCCGCTGCAGCCGGCGGCTGTGGTATGGAAGAATGTTCCGCAAGATCCTATCCTGACGTTGGAGGAGGGATCGCTGACGGTGGACCCATCATGTTTCCCGGAGGGACGTCCCATACGTACCTTCAACCCGTCGAGCATCCGTGTGACGCCCAATCCAGCGTCCGAACATGTCCGCATCGATGCCGAAGCTGGCATGCCAGGATCGTATACCCTTGCCATCGTCAGTGCTACTGGCGAAGCGGTGGCCGAAGAGTCGTTCCATGTGGATGAGGCAGCAGTCCACGTGGCGGCAACGGGAAGTACCGCAACGGTCAAGCTTGCATTCGATGTAGCCATGTTGCCATCGGGCCTGTACATGGTTCGATACCGTACGCCCGTTACCGTTATGGTGACGCCATTTGTCGTTGCACGATAGGGCTCTTGATCGCTACTGGTGCTCCATCGCCAGGGTGGGCAGCTCATCCATGATGGCCTTGATGGCGGCAAGGCCCCCTTCAGAATTCCAACACTCGGGACCGCCGGGCACAGTGGTCATAATGCGTTCCATGAGTACGTCCTGGGCTCGGCCTACGCGAAGGGCTTCGTGATAGGGAACATGGGGCGAGAACGTCACGAGCGTGTAGAGTGGGATGAACTTGGTTGGATAGTGAGCGTGGATCCAGCCCTCGATCTTTTTTCGCAGGAGAAAGCGCTCATCGGCAACTTTGTCGCGCATTTCGATGAAGTTGTCCAGTGCCAGGTCGGCAATGGCATCACCAGCTGGTTTGCGCATGCTTTCGTAGCGACGGAGTGTACGGGGCCAATCGCCGTTCTCGGCATCAAGACAAAGCATAAGGATGCGGCAATCCTCGAAGCCGGCATTCATTCCCTGGCCGTAGAACGGAACGATGGCATGGGCTGCGTCGCCGATCAAGGCTACCTTTTCGCCGGCGGTCACCCATGGCGCACAGCGTACGGTAACGAGGGATGATTCGGGGTTGGTCATGAAATCATCCAAGAGCGTTGGCATCAGTGGTACGGCATCGGGAAACTGTTCGTTGAAGAACTGTTCTACGGCGTCGCGGCTTGTGAGCTCGGCAAAACTTGGAGAACCCTTGTGGGCAAAAAAGAGCGTACAGGTGAAGGAGCCATCGAGGTTGGGAAGGGCAATCATCATGTAGCTATGGCGCGGCCAGATATGAAGGGAGTTTTTGTCCAAAACAAACCCCCCATCGGCTGCTGGTGGAATATGCAATTCCTTGTAGCCATGGGCCAGATACGTCTGCGAATAGTCGAACCTGTCCTGCCGCATCAGCCGGTCGCGAACGGCGCTATAGGCACCATCGGCACCAAAGAGAACGTCGGCCTGTACCGTGCGTTGCTCACCCGTCGTGCTATGTTCAAACACTGCCGTGGCGGTTGCGGTGTCAACGTCCACACACCTGTGGTCGAAAACAATCGAAACACCGCACTCTTCGGCACAGCTCAGCAGCACCTTGTTCAGCTCGCCACGGCTAACGCTGTTGATTGCTTGGCCTTCTGCTCCATAGGGCTGATAGGTTTGGTGCCCATCGGTGGAGTGCATCATCCGTCCGGACATCGGAATGGCAACCTTCAGGATCGCATCCTTGATTCCGGCTTCATCCAATGCCGCAAGGCCACGGTCGCTCATGGCCAGGTTAATGGACCTACCACCGTAGATGGCAGCCGACCTGATATCGCTGCGTCGCTCGACGAGGGTAACGCGGTAGCCGCGTTTGGCGAGCATAACGGACAATAGGCAGCCAACGAGGCCTGCACCAACAACGGTTATGCGTTCATTCATGATGGTCTTTCGATGTCATTGGAAATTCGGATAGAGAACGTCGCATTCCGGGGCAATCAGCAAGGCCGATCCGCCCGTGGCACGAACAATCACCCAGTCAGTGGTTTTGGCCGTCACGGCGCGCCTGCCTGTAGAATCGCAGCCCACGACAACGTTCGTGAAGTGTCCATCGTTCACGATGCGTATCGGGATGGGGGCCTTGGCACCAGCGCCTGCATGCAGGCGCGTAGTTTCACCGTCGGGCCAGAACACGGTTGTTGCCGAAGGGCCGATCACCAGGCGAATGCCTGGCTGGCCTGCGGCCTCGCCGCGCGGTGTTGTGCGCACAACAACCGTCGTCGTGGTTGTGGCGTCGGCCACCAACTCCGTGCTGAACATTCCGTCCGTAAGCTTGTCAACACGCAGGCCCACGCCACCGCCGTCGGCCAATCGTACGGAGTTGCTGCCTTCTCGGCTGGCAAGACGCCACGATCCCAGCACTTCGGCTCGGAGGTCATAGGGTGGTTCTTGGTCCACGGAGAACCAGTCGCGGTCGGGAATGGTACATCCTACCAAGAGGACTACGATGGCAAGCAGCATGATGCTATTGTTGAGCTGCATAGCGAAGCTGCGATCGTTTGAACAGGTGGTCGAAGATAGCCGCACCAACACCCAGATAAACGCTATTGAACGCCGTTGGGTTGTTGATGATGCGACGCGCGCCATCAATGTCCAGGCCAAGGTCCGAACCCGTCTGTCCCGTGACGTAACCTGCATACACCGTAAGAGAAACCTGGTTGGCAACGGGAACTGCAAGGCGGAGGCCAATATTGGCGACCGTAGAGGGGGCGTAGCCATATTCAAAGAAGGGCTCCAATTGGATTTCGCCGTTGCCGGGATGCAGGACGTATGACAGGCGGAGGGGAAGCATGGAGAAGCCAAACGAGGTTGCTCCCGTGGCAATCATGGAGAACAAGGATGTCCCAAACGTCAGGCGGTAGTCCAGTACGGGTAAAGCCACGGAGGCAGAAGCTACGCGAACGAGCAGGCCCCGGACGCCAACGGACTCCTGAACCATATCTGGCGCGAAGACGCTTCGTTCGTCCTGCGAGCCTATGAAGGCCACTTCGGCAATGCTGATCTCCCAGGCAGAATGGGAGTGGTCCTTCCACTCGACATACAGTTCATCTTCGCGATTCAGAAAGTCCAGGACGCTGGCACCAAAGCCTACGATCGGAAAACTGCTTAATGATCCCGCGGAAGCCAGGCCGGCCGTGTAGCCGGCATAGGCACGGAGGTTCAGGCCACCGATACTGCCGAGATCGGCCGACGTCGTCAACGTGAAGTATTGTGAAGGAATGATGCCGAACGAACCGCTGATGCGGATGGAAGCATAGGGGATATCGGGGCGGAGGTACCATCGTTTGGAGAGCGTCAGGACACCCAAGCCGGTAAGCCAGTTCTTTGATTCGTTATCCGGTCGTATGATCTCGACACCGGTTATTCCCCAGCTCCAGCCAGGAGCATCATCGAACCAGCGCAATCGCCACTCGCCGATACCGATACGATATAAGGCACCATCAATGAGGGGCTCTCTTGTTGGTTTCCTCAGCGTGCCACGAAACAGACGGTCAACGTCGTAGTGCACGCCAAAGATCCCCAAGCCAACGGCAGAGCCTCCCTGGCTGGAGCCGATCATGCCAATACCTTCGAACAGGCCCAAACGGATGAAGTCAGGATAGTCGCGTTCCTCCACGCTATCGTATTGA
Source organism: Candidatus Kapaibacterium sp. (assembly GCA_025455735.1). Taxonomy (GTDB): domain Bacteria; phylum Bacteroidota; class Ignavibacteria; order Kapaibacteriales; family Kapaibacteriaceae; genus JALHPC01. The sequence goes on along the minus strand of JALOMA010000061.1, from coordinate 4,733 downwards.
ACCAAGGAACGGCTTTGCACGAGCGTTCGGCTGGAAGGGTAAATGATGCCGTTGTCGCGTTCTCCGGGGCTATTGCGAACGGCCTCGGTGCGTGTCGTGTCAATGCGGGTAACGGTATACGTGTCCGTTTCGGTACGCGTAATCTGTCCACAGCCAGTCACAACAAGAGCTATGAGCAGGATGGCACCAGCAGATGTGAGGAACTTCATGGTGCACTCCTGCAAGTGAAGTGGGCGTGTATGAGTCCGTGGAGATGAAGGGCAACGGCATCACCGGGCTGCAGGCGCGCCACTCCCTGCGGTGTGCCGGTAAAGATGGCGTCGCCGGCACGTAAGCTAAACAGGCGCGAACAGAAGGCAATCAGGGTGGCTATGGAACGCTCCATCTGAGCAGTGGAGCCGTACTGGCGGCGCTGGCCGTTGACGTCAAGAGAAATCTCGAAGGGCCCATCGCCGCTTGTGCTTCGTGGCACGACGTGACTGACAGGCGCCGAGCCTTTCCAGCTTTTGGCAACAGCCCAAGGCTCGCCGCGTTGTTTGGCTCCGGCCTGCACGTCCCGGGCCGTGAGGTCCAAGCCAACGGCATAGCCGGCTACGGCATCAAGGGCCGCAGCGGGATCGGCGTTGTCGAGGTCGGTACCAAGCACTACAACGAGTTCCACTTCGTGGTGAACATCCGCGGACCATGACGGCAGGTCGATGGCTGTATCTCCTGCCACCACAGCGGCTGGCGGTTTCAGGAAGACGATAGGATCGGACGGCACCTGGGCGCCCATCTCGGCCGCATGGGCGGCATAGTTCCTGCCGATGCAATAGAGCGTTCCGACGTCCAGCGTGTGGCCATCGGTAAACGTCCAGGGTGTTCGTGGTAAGGTCATGGCTGTGTCGTATCGTCGGTAATCTGTTCGGTGGGAGGGTTGATCATCATGTCCACGCTCACACTATCGGTGCTATCGCGGGCCACGGCAAAGCGCATCTGCCGGTAGGGGATGGAAGGGTCGGCGTAGACGCGTTGCATCAAGCGTCCAAAAGCAGGAGCGGCCGCTCGGCCCCCTTGACCGTCATCCCCGGTGAACATGATGCGCCGGTCGTCGAAGCCAACCCAGACACCGCATACGAGCTGCGGCGTGCATCCGATGAACCAAGCATCGGCATAATCATTGGTGGTCCCTGTCTTACCGGCGGCTTCACCTTTGTAGTACCGGCGTATGCCGGATGCCGTGCCGCCGTCCACCACGCCGCGCATCATGGAAATCATGGCCGCTGCCACGGAGGGCGAGATGGCATCGTTAACCAATCGTGGCAGCCGTGCCTGGTATAGGACTGTGCCAGTGCGGTCTTCGATGCGTGTAATGGCTGCTGGAGGCACATGAACGCCCTGGTTGACGAAGCCTCCATAGGCGCTGGTAAGTTCAAGGGGCGATACTTCCACGGCACCGAGAGCAATCGAAGGCACAAGGCGCAGAGGGGAAGTAATGCCCAACCGCTGGCAAAGGCCTGCTACCTTGGATGGTGATGTGTGTTCCGTGACAAGGCGCGCTGCAACGGTGTTGGTCGAGAATTTTAATGCCGTACGCAATGGCATGGGACCACCTTGTTTGGAAGCTCCTGATGGGGACCATACCTGGCCGTCGCTGGGATTGGTCCATGAGAATGGCCCTGACTCCACTTCCGTGTCGGGACGCAGGCCTTCCTCCAGTGCCGACGCATAGACGAAGGGCTTGAAAGCCGATCCTGGCTGGCGTTTGATCTGCGTAACGTGGTTCAGGGAGTAGCGTCCTGCGGGGTCCAACTTCATCGCTGCTGGTGACGCCCCCACCATGGCCAGGATAGCGCCTGTGTGGGGGTCCAGCACCACTAGGCCTGTCTGTACGCGGGTAACCGTGAGTGCTACGCTATCGATAAACCGGCGTTGTTTTTTCAGTCGGCTGATCAGCGCTTCGCGTTTCTCGGGTGCTGCCGTCAATACGCTCGCATGTTTCCGGGCAGCACGGTCCACCAGGGCATTGAGAAGCTGCGAGCGCCGCTTCCAGCTCCACGTGCGGTCGTGCATCGACTGAACCTGGGCCAAATGTTCTTCTACGGCTTGGTTGGCATAGCGTTGAATGCGGGAGTCGAGCGTCGTATGAATGACCAGTCCATCGCGGTAGAGGTCGTAGCCTTTGAGGTTTTCGATGGAGCCATCGGTATCGCGCGAGAGCTGTTGGCGAATCATCTCCACGAAGTGGGGGGCGATGCCGCGCGTAATGGTCTTCGCAGCTGGTTTGGCCAGGGCTTCCGTCGTACTGCGTCCGTAGACGTCGCTTGTGATGGCACCACTTTCCAGCATCATGCCCAGGATCAGGTTACGGCGACCAATCCCCAACGAATCGTCCATTCCATAGCGTTCTGGTGCTTTGAATAGTCCAACGAGGTAGGCACTTTCTGCCGTGGTTAGGTCTATGGGTTGTTTGTTGAAGTAGACCTGGGAAGCCACGCGAATACCATAGGCGCCACGGCCATAGTACACGGTGTTGGCATACATCTCAAGGATTTCGTTCTTCGTATAACGTCGCTCAATCTGAAATGCCGTCCATGCTTCACGAATCTTCCGTGTTAGCGTCTGTTCGGCCGTGAAGTAGAGGTTCCGTGCCAGCTGCTGTGTAATCGTGGAAGCACCCTCTCGGTCGCCCAGAAAGATGTTTTTCACGGCAGCTTTGACGATGCGCATGGAGTGGACTCCCCAATGATCCCGGAAGGCACGGTCTTCCGTGGCGATCAGGGCATTGATGAAGCTCTTTGGTATGGAGTCATAGGGTGCATAGGTGCGACGCGTGGTAGCAAAGTGCTCCAGCAGGACACCGTCGGCGCTGAAGACTTGCGTGGCAAGATCTTGCGGGGGATTCTCCAGCTGTTCAAGGGTTGGCATCTTGTCGTCATTGACGATGATGATGACGGCAACCGTGATGGAGAGGACGATCGTGAGAACGGCGATGCCGCTCCATCGGAGGATGTCTACCAGGTTGGGACGTTTCATTGTTGCAACACCTTTACCAGTTCAACACGCCGTGCGCGTTTGCGCCAGGTATCTTCCGACTCTCCCGTGCGGCGTGTTGGAAGCAATTGTTCTCCAGCAGAACGCCCCTCCATGAGGCTGCGCTCGACGCCGCGGCGTTCCAGCTCGTCGATGATGAATTCCACCCGCTGCCGGCCCAGCTTGGTATTGCTGGCATCGGTGCCAACATCATCGGTATGTCCAATGAGGACAAGCCGCCGCAACCGAGGGCCGCTGAGCGCCACGTTACGTGCCACCTCGTCCAAGGCATCCTGCCAGCCCTGATCGGTCTCCAGTCCGTTGCTATCCAACGTGCTCTCATACGGGGCATCAAAGACAGCCGTTGGAAAGTTGACGCGAAGGACGAACGTGGTGGGCAGTGCAAGGGGGCGTTCCATTGGTACCGTCGTGCGTGCTGCAGAACGGGGCAAGGATATCGTTTGGCGATCGAGGAACAGGGTTCCGGACTGTGCAATAACGTCAACTGGGCGCTCCACTGGCACGGTCAGGCGCCATGTTCCGGACGTATCGGTGCGTGCAGAAGCGATCACTGATTTTGTGGATTGATTGCGAGCTGTTACTTCGGCATCGGCTACGGGCCGCCGTGTTGCCTGGTCCAGGACGGTACCCGTCACGGTTGCGCTGTCGGCCTCATGGGGCAGCATGGGGGGCGTCGTTGTTGCCAATGGCGACGTACGCGGCGGCAGGGGGTTGGAGGGTAGCTGACCAGGTTGGACGATGACGTAGACGTCGAAGTCCGTTCTCGCGCGCCGATTCGACGCAAACCGCAACGAATCCGTAGCAACGGGGAAGAGCTCGTCGGACGGGCTATTCACTGGAGCGCCAGGATTGCGAGGTGGACCTAGGGTCAAGGAGTCGCCGTCATCGCGAAGCGATGCGTAAACAACATCATAGCCACCCAAGGTGGGGCCACCTGCCGTAGCCCACCACAACACACCGTCGGACTGACGCACAAACGGCGAGAGTTCGTCACAAGGCGTATTGGCGCGGTGGAGCTGGCGTGGAGTGGTCCAGGCATTGCCGTCGCGCCGGCAATACCAGAGGTCGGTGCCTCCGATACTACCATGCCGGTCACTGGCGAAAATCATCCAGGACTTCCAGAGTGTGGGATGGCCGTCCCAGAAGACTGGGAGCGACATGGACTCCACGACAGTATCAACCACGGCCCCTTGTCGAAGAATACGGGCAATGTCGGCGTCGCCCACGACGGCCTCTGGTCGTACGATGGTGATGTAGTCTGCGGGCGACGCCACGGCTACTGTGGCGAACGATGCACCAACGATGGAGCCACTGCCGATGGGGAACTCTTCACGGTCCACGGAATCGAGTCCACGTACTGTCACGGCCATCCATGGGGTAGTGTAGAGTGGTGGCGTAGAGACATCCGTAGCCGCGCAGGGAGGAGGAGGAGGAGGCAGCGGGCAAGGAGCAGCGCTGCGTTGCAATGGTGCAGCACAGGAGGCCAGAACGATTGCCACGAGTGCGGCCGGTATGTTATGGGCGATCAGCTTCATTCAATGCGGACCAAACGGCCGTTGCAGACAATGCATTGGCAAGCAGCACTTGATAAAGTGCATCGGGGATTTCCACTGCTCCAAGCGATGCCGTGTGAGGGTTGATGTATTGGGTATCCAGCAACCGGAACCCTCGCAGGTGCAGGATAGCGGCAAGATGGGCAA
>JALOMA010000060.1 GCA_025455735.1 Candidatus Kapaibacterium sp. | reverse complement strand
AGAGTTTCTCGGTCATCGCTCGTGTTTTCAGGTCCACAAGGCCTAGCGAGAACAAATCCAGTGCCTCTTCGCGCATCTGTTGGGCATCGTGCCACGCTTCTACCATCGTCCGGCTATTCAAGGACTGTAGCAGGTTATGCATCTCGCGCACGATCTCGTGGTCTTTCTTCGTTACCTTGTCGGCCGACGTCCAGCTGGGCACCTGCGTTGTCTCCAAAACGTTGAAGACAAGAACGGAGTGGTGTGCTGTCAAGGCTCTACCGGATTCCGTGATGACGTTAGGATGTGGGAGGTTGTTCTTTGTGGCAGCATCGACAAGCGTTGCGATGGTATCATTGGCATATTCCTGGATGGAATAGTTGATGCTGGAACTCACAGCCGAGCGAGATCCATCATAGTCCACACCCAGGCCACCACCGATATCCACAAAGTCGATTGCGCAGCCCGACTTCATGAGCTGGACATAAAACTGCGACACCTCGCGAAGTCCAGCCTTAATCTTCCGAATGTTCGTGATTTGAGATCCGAGATGAAAGTGGATCAACTTGAAACAGTCGAGGAGATCATTCGATCGCGCATACTCCACTGCTTCCAGCAGCTCCGATGCATTCAATCCAAACTTTGATTGATCTCCGCCCGATTCCTCCCACTTGCCACTACCGCTTGCAGCAAGCTTGATCCGGATGCCGATGTTCGGACGCACGTTGATTCGCTGCGCAACACTGTTGATCAGCCTTAACTCGTTAAGCTTCTCGACCACGAGGTAGACACGCTTCCCCATCTTCTGGGCGAGCAATGCCAACTCGATGAAATCTTCGTCCTTGTATCCATTGCAGACGATCAATGCATCGTTGTTGTCCATGATGGCCAAAACGGCATGGAGCTCTGGCTTGGAACCGGCTTCGAGCCCAATGTTGAACTTCTTGCCATGACGTACCAGCTCCTCCACAACAGGCCTCTGCTGATTGACCTTGATGGGATAGACACTGAAATACTTGCCAGAATAGTTGTACTCGGCCGCAGCCTTGTCGAAGCAACCGGATATCTTCTCGATGCGATCGTCCAGGATGTCTGGAAACCGAATCAGCACCGGCACACTCACGTCCCGAAGCATGAGCTCGTCAACCAACTCCTTGAGGTCAATCTGTGGTCCCTTCGCCTTACGTGGCGATACCACGACATTTCCTTTGGGATTGATGCCTACATAACCAATGCCCCAGCCAGTGACATTGTACAGCTCCATCGAATCTTCAACACGCCATTTGCGCATGTGTGCTCCAGCAAACGGATACGGTGGGCGGGTCAGGTCCTGACCCAAAAAAGCGGACGCAAAACTACGAAGACTATATTTGCGCTCATGTCATCATCCTCTACAGAACTTGAGCAGCTTCAACAGCAGTTCTCAGATTACCTGAAACGCAAGAAGTATCGAAACACACAGGAACGCTACCGTGTGTTGGACCACATTCATGCCCTGGACCGCCATTTCTCTGCCGATGAGCTCTATCTCGAGATGAACAACCGGGGTGATCGTATCTCCAGGGCAACGGTCTACTCTACCTTAGATCTACTCACCAAGTGCAACATTCTGGTCAAACATCGATTTCAGGGAGAAAGTGCACATTACGAGCTCTCGACGCGCATGCCCAATCATGATCACCTCATGTGCGTAGAATGTGGTCGTATTGTCGAGTTCCGAAGCGACGAAATCGCTGCCATCCGTGACCGCGTAGCCTCCGAGTTTGGTTATATTCCCATGACACATTCGCTACAGATCTTTGCTCGCTGTCCGGACCCTCTCACCTGCGAACACAATCGTTCAGAGGTGGCGTAAGCCGCATTTTTCCCATTTTGGCCCACCCGCCGTCACATCGGCCATCGTCTGCCACACGAGTGGCAATCAACGACCCCACCTCCGAACCGTTTCCGCATGAAGAATCTTGTCATAGTAGAATCGCCCTCCAAAGCCAAAACCATCCAGAAGTACCTTGGCGATGACTTCGTCGTGACCTCCTGCATGGGTCACATTAGGGATCTTCCAGAGAACGATACGGCAATCGACATTGAGCACAACTTTGAACCCGTGTATGAAGTCTCCGAGGACAAGAAGAAACTCGTTGCCGACCTGAAAAAACTTGCTACAACGGCCGAGACGGTCTGGCTCGCAAGCGACGAAGACCGAGAAGGAGAAGCGATTGCATGGCACTTGTCCGAAGCGCTTCATTTGGACGAACGTAAGACCAAACGAATCGTCTTCCACGAAATCACAAAACCAGCGATTCTCAAGGCCATCAGTAACCCGCGCACAATCAACAAAAATCTGGTTGATGCCCAGCAGGCACGGCGAGTGCTCGATCGGTTGGTAGGCTACGGTTTATCCCCCGTTCTCTGGCGTAAAGTTCAAAGAAACCTCTCTGCTGGTCGTGTCCAGTCTGTTGCCGTACGCCTGGTTGTGGAACGCGAACGTGAAGTCTCAACCTTCGTGTCAACCAGTCAGTTCAAGGTGTCTGCTGAGTTTGACGTAGAAGGTAAACAGCTCTTCGCCGAGTTACCGAAACGCTTCGACGCAGAGACCGAAGCCCAGAACTTCCTGGAACGCTGCGTTGGCGCAACGTACACGATCGCTGACCTCGAAACAAAACCCGGTAAACGCAGCCCGTCAGCTCCTTTTACGACGTCAACGCTACAACAGGAGGCAAGTCGTAAGCTCGGTTTCTCCTTGTCACGTACGATGAAGATCGCCCAGGATCTCTATGAAGCTGGCTTCATTACGTATATGCGCACAGACTCGGTCAACCTAAGCGAGTTGGCTATTGACGCTGCACGAATGGAGATATCCTCCCTTTACGGTGCAACCTACTCCGCTCCGCGCGCCTACACTACGAAGGTTGCCAGTGCTCAAGAAGCGCACGAAGCCATTCGCCCAACAGAATTCAGCCGACGCACTGCCGGTGAATCTGAAGCCCATAAGCGCCTCTATGACTTGATCTGGAAACGTACCGTGGCATCACAGATGGCCGATGCCCGCTTGGAACGTACTACGGCAACCGTTGCTGTGTCAACGGTGACCGAAGTCCTTCAAGCTACCGGTGAAGTGCTGCTGTTCGATGGATTTCTGAAGGTATACATGGAATCCAGTGATGATGAAACCAACGATGATGACACGAAGAAGATGCTGCCCCCGCTGTCGATCGGGCAAAGCCTGAGCTTCCTTCAGATGACCGCTGAACAGCGGTTCGCACGGCCCCCTGCCAGATACACGGAGGCTAGTTTGGTGAAGAAGCTCGAGGAGCTTGGCATCGGCCGGCCATCAACGTACGCCCCAACGATCTCAACCATCCAGAACCGTAAGTATGTGATCAAGGAAGATCGGGATGGTGTACCCCGCTCCGTTGTCTCCCTACTCTTGAAAGGGGCCTCGGTTCAACGAATGGTCAAAACAGAGATCACTGGAGCAGAACGTTCGAAACTGTTCCCGACTGACATCGGCATGGTCGTCACCGACTTCCTGACAAAGCATTTCGACGACATCCTGGACTACCAGTTCACAGCTAACGTGGAGAAGCAGTTTGACGAGATCGCCGAAGGCGACGTAGCGTGGTCGGCGATGATACGCGACTTCTACGTGCCGTTCCGGCAGGAGATCGACAAGGTTGCGGAAACGGCTGAACGGCAGAGTGGAGAGCGTGAATTGGGCGTGGATCCTGTTTCTGGCAAACGTGTAAGCGTACGGCTCGGAAGATACGGTCCGTTGGCTCAAATCGGTGATGCCGACGACCCCGATAAACGCCAGAAAGGCCTGCCGGGAACACTTTCCATCAATTCCATCACCCTCGATCAGGCCTTGGAACTATTCAAGTTCCCCAAGGCAATCGGAACGTTCGAAGGGTTTACCATGGAAGTAAAGGTAGGTCGCTTCGGACCGTACATCGAACATAATGGTGACTTTTATTCCATCCCCAAGTCGGACGACCCTCACACGATTCAGGGTGATCGTGGAGTAGAGATTATACTTGCCAAACGCCAGAGCATTCAGGAACGCACAATCAAGACGTTCGAAGACGATCCTACGGTGAAGATCCTCAAGGGTCGTTGGGGTCCATTTATCGCCGTTGGAAAGCAGAACGTGAGAATCCCCAAGGGCACCGAAGCCGCGGATCTTACCTTGGACGAGTGTCTGCTACTTGCAGCTCAGCAGGCGCCCCCTGCCGCCACCAAAGGCAGAAAAAAGGCAGCTGAAACCAGTGATGCTCCAGCTTCCAACAAGCCAGCAAAAAAGGCGGCGAAGAAGACGGCACGAAAGGCTGCGACGAAGAAAGCGGCACCAAAGAAATAGAACAGTCAAAATCACATCGTATGCCAACGACCAACGCCCATACCGGCCTTTGCTGATATGGGCGTTTCTGCTTGCGGTCACATAGGGACGTCAGCGAATGATCATGATAGCTTTGCTGGCGATCACACCATTCCGTTGTTCAACAACAATGACGTACATGCCACTGGCAAGGCCAGTGGTGGCCAGGGTTGTCGTTTGATGAGCAGCCACATCCCGCACGGTGTGCGTTTCGTCTCCCAATGCGCTCAGTATCCGTACGGTGTAGGGAAACTCTCCGTTGGTGACACGCACCGTCACCTGACTTTGGTCCAGAACCACATCAAGCGGACTATCGCCTATCATTGCTTCGCCAACGGATGTTGGATTGACGACGACAGGAAGAGATCGGGAACCACAGCCATCTGCGTTAAAGACTTCCACGGAATATGAGCCGCCGTTCCGTACAGTGAGTCGTCGCGACGTTTCCCCATCCAGAGGGAGATCATCGAGGTACCACTGCCACCGTTCACCGTCACTGGCTTCCAACTCGTTACCATCTACTCGAATGACTGGCCTAGGCTGCCCTTCCGCCGATCGAACAACCCAGTCCGCACTTTGCGTCCAACACCCGGCAACGTCAAGAACACGTACCCAATAGATACCAGGCTCCGTGACAAGAATTGTTCTGGAGCGCTCCCCAGTTGACCACTCATAACCAACATAGTCAGAACCACCATCGAGCTCGATGGTCTTCTGTGGACAAACCGACGATGGTCCCTTCACAAGGACGTCACTGGCGTTGGTAATGGTAACTGCCACGGATGCCCAGGGCGTGGTACAACCAGCTTGCGTGATCGCACGCGCACTGTAGACACCCGTGCGCGTTACGGACAAGACTGGCCCTGACTGTCCATTGGACCATTCTATTGATCGATAATTGCCGTTGACTACGAGAGGCAACACTGCCCCCTCGCACGCCGTCGTGCCTTGAGGAGCAACAATATCTACGGGACGACTTTCTACAACGCGAACAAGCACCGTATCCAGTTGAACGCAACCGCGAGCGTCCGTAACGGACAAAAAGTATGGGCGTGACATTCGTGGGCGCACTGTTGGCGCGAGAGACGTTTCGTCCGTTATGTCAACCTTCGGAGTCCATTCAATGTGATACGGCGGGAATCCACTCGCAACTTCTGTACGCAACACGACGGCGTTGCCTGAACAAACGTCTACGTCGGGAGATCCTCTGAGAGTTGGTTTGGCGTTCACCGCTACGACCATGGTGTCTGCTGCCATGCAGCCACGGCCGTCGATTACCGTTACCACGAAACGCGTAGTAGCGGTAAGGCGTGCGATGGGACGTGCAACCGTGGAGTCGGAAAGAACGTTGCCGGGCGTCCATCGGATGATATACGGCCCAACTGTGCCACCTGCCGTGGCATCTCCTCCAATACGAACCTCTTCGTTCGCACAAACAATCAAGTCGCCGCCAGCAGACGCTCTCGGCGGTGGGAAGACTGTTACTATTCGCTCGAAAATTGATTCATCGGTGCCAAACTGATTGGTGACACGAAGTCTAATCGTGTACGTTCCAGCTTTGGTGAAGGTATAATCGAATGTAGTGCCTGAACCATCCCATTGTCCATCGTTGTCAACATCCCAGAAGGTCGTTGTTACTGGATACGGACTTGCCACGGTCATCCGTGTGTTCAGGGGCAAACATCCAGCCGTGGGTGTGATCAAGGCCTGGGCCACGGGGGCAGCAATTGAACACCCGATACCAACTGGTTGCATCGAAGCAGGTTGACAGGGAGCCCCAGCTGAGAGCGCCATGACTTGCCCCCCTGCCAGTGAGTCGGATGTGGGAGAGAGCTGTCGGCGCGTCATACCCGGTAACAAATCGGGGTCCATAACGGATGCTACACCACGAACATGTTCCAACTGCGCAGCATGGCCAAGTGCATGGACAAGAGCGGATTCCAGATCGTATTGCTGCTGCGATGGTGACTGGGCACTCGTATTCCATTCCAGCGCGGAGTTCAATCGAATATCCACCTCCGACACATGCCATACCTGCGAGGCACCAACGGAGCACGATCCATACGAGACGACCACCTCTAGGGGTTGCCCCGGACTAACTGGGCACTCGGGAGTGTCAAAACTCACGGTCGAAACAAGATCGCCAGGTTGGGCACAGCCTGCACCGTTGCCCGTTCCAACACTAAATGCAAGTTGGGATGCACACCGCCACGTAGACAACGCTCTGCGGAGTGCCTTTACCGCAGCGTCATCCATGCCTTTCCCAGGTACGAACGACAACCCGCCCTTGCCGTCCATTGAAGCTAACCTCGGGCGTACATACTGTTGATTGGCTGCTTGCACCGTCGTGAACGCGGTTCGAACCGTCAACCATGATGCAGACTCAAACACGTCGCCGCGATCCGTAACAACCCGTATGGGGCCCGTTCCTGCAACGCTTCCAGGAAGGCTTGGCACACGAACACGGATAATGGTATCAGTCCACAGGAGAATATGATCATTGGGGGCCTGAACCCAAACGCCAATCCCTGCATCAACGTCCGTGAACTCCACCTTGCAGTTAGTCTTCGGTCCAAACCCGCGGCCAGAAACAACTATAACGTCGGATGATCCAGCCGAAGCGGAAAGTGGTGCGAACTGGCTAATACCCGGCCCCGACGTCATGCCAACGGGAGCGGGGTCAGTGTGTACTCGCTGCGCGCCATGCGTGCAGCGGTGATGGATGGTCTGAGCAGCCATTTGCGACGTCCAAAACAGGATGGACATCACAAGAACGGCTGAACGATGTCTGCAACAGAAGCGCATACCCTCCCCAGGGACTTAACATCTGTTGATACAAATAGTTAGCTTGCACCGAATATAGCAAGCTTGTGAACAGTCTGAAACCATTTTTTTTCCTCGCTGTCATCGCGCTTCTGGCCACCGTCCACGCAGCACGTGCAACAGTCGTCGTCGACGGCCCTCGACTTCTTTGTGAAGGGGCCTCGGCCACATTGTCGGCACCAGTAGGATACAGGCTGTATGCGTGGTCTACAGGTGCTCGCACCAGAGTGATTACGATCACGCAGGGGGGCCGATTTACTGTTGTCTGCACGGATTCCCTGGGGAATATGGACTCCGCAGATGTCACTGTAACCATGGTTCCGAAGCCCAGACCAACGATTGGCAATCCCGTCCAGTTTCTGTGTCGTGGCGACGTCGCACGGCTACAAGCGCCCCCGCAATACAGACTCTATCGCTGGAATACTGGTGAGTCCGAATCGTCCATCTCCATTGCCTCCGCTGGGAGATACTGGGTGGACGTCATCGACAGCAATGGATGTGCTGGCTCTTCGGATACGATTACCGTGACAACCATTAATCGCCCCGAAGCGCGCATTCGTGGTCAGGATGCCGTATGTGGCGTGGGAGAGTATCGATATAGCGTTGACTCCGTACCAGGAGTCCGATATAGCTGGACGGTGGTCGGGGGCCAACCCGTTTCGGCTACGTCGAACGCCTCCGTTGTCGTTCGTTGGCCGTCTGGTGGCCGTATCGACGTTCGCATGGAAGTTGACCGTCCCGATGGACAGGTTTGCGTCTCGACGGTATCTCTTGTCGTGCGACGTAGCACGCGACTGAAACCAGAATTGCGCTTTCGGACGTTACAAATTTGTTCAGGTGATTCACTTGTTCTGAGTACGACGGGAGGCTTCTCTTCGTATCGATGGAACACTGGCTCCAGCGCTGATTCGATCGTTGTGACGACGGAAGGCTTGTACTGGGTTGAGGTTGGTGATCCTGCAGGCTGTGTTGGCAGCTCGGATACGGTTCGCGTTTTCGTCTATCCAGTTCCTACCATTTTGGTAAACGGGCCCGATGCACTCTGTCCTGGTGATACCATAACCATTGTTGCCAGCAGTCCGACGAATGATGTTGTTCGTTGGGTGTGGCAAGATGGCATCACTGGTCCGGAACGGCGGGTTTATGCATTGGGAGCATATACCGTTACGGCCACTACACTAAATGGCTGTTCGGCCCAGTATACGTGGGTCGTGCGGCCTGGCATCGTGCCTGACCTATCGAGATTCACGAGGTCAATTGTTGTTCCGCCATCACAGGCGGGAACGGCCCTTGTTATCCCTCTCGACACCATACGTGCGCCCCTCCGTATGCGCACAATTCGTGTTGTTGCAGGTTCGCCGGAACGTGGCGTTCGAACAACGTTTTGGCAGGACGATCAGAATCCTGCCTATGTCGTTCCCGTCGCGACGATCCGGTTCGATTCAGTTGGTTCAGTCGTGCAGACGATCAGAATTGTCGTTGAGGGCGAGTGTACCGACAGCATCGATATCCGGATAGAGGCGTCATTTGAGCAACTGCCCGACTCAATACGGGTTCGTGTGGAAGGATCGGACGTAACGGCGGAAGCGGGCGCGAGTGTCGAACTCCCATTCCGCGTTTTTGTTCGGTCCACACGCACACTCCCAACCTCTGTCACTGTAGGTTTTTCCTGGCATCGATCCGTGTTTTTTCTTGACTCCGTTGTAGGCGCTACGATTGTTGCTTACGCCCGCCAAACCGACAGCGTTCATGTTGCCATGGCTTTGGATGAACCGATCGGTGAATCGCATCAAATTCGGTGCTACGGGCGTGCCCTCATGGGCAGTCCATGGAAATCGAGAGTCCATATAGACACCATTGCAGCGACCGTCCAGCGGGACACAATCATCACGGAATCTCGTGACGGATCCCTGGTTGTTTTGGGCTGTGGCCTTCCACTCCGTCAGATGCTCTTTGGCGCATCAACCGTATGGCAAGCGGCAGTTACGTTTTCGGCATCGGTACTTACAATAGCTGTTGAGTCCGACGTTCCATTGATTCTCTCGGGTGCGCTCTATACAAGTTCGGGGATGCGAACAGGAATCGAGCTGGAGAGGCAGTCTTTGCCGCCTGGAGTGCATGCACTGACGGAACCCGCCGCGGGATTGGCGTCAGGGCTATATCTGCTTCGACTGGAAACGAACCACGGGCAGCGATTGCTGCCCGTGGTGATTCTGTGAGAATATCGATCGTTACTTTACGAACAACATCTCTCGGTAACCAGGGATAGGCCAGAGTTTTGAAGGTATCAAACGTTCCAGCGCATCTGCCGCTGCACGAACATGCGTCATGGCAGGTAGAACATTGTCGCGCATATGGTGAGACTTCTCATGGACACTGTCGCCACCAAGTTCCTGATTTTGGACGGACAGCTCTTCGAGAGCATCACTCAAGGTGTCCGCTGCTGCTGCAACCTGTCCTATGGTACGGTCCAAAGCGCGGGAGTCTTCAATATTTGTTGATGCGAGATCACCAAGATATTCAAGAGCAGCGGGCAAGAGTTGCGTTCTTCCCATCCACTCCGTTGTCTCGGCTTCGATGTTGATCGTTTTGAAATACTGATCAAAGAGCACTTCCTGTCTAGCCTCTAGTTCGCGTTCGGACAGGACTCCTGCCGAGGAGAATAGGGCTACATTTTTGGCACCAACCAACTGATCAATGGCGTCAACGGCAGTTCTAAGATTCAACAGACCACGCTTTTCCGCCTCCTTATGCCATTTCGTTGAATAGCCGTCGCCATTGAAGACGATGCGTGCATGTTTTGTCCAGGCTTCCTTCAGTACTTCTACGAGAGCGGCTTCGAAACTCTGCTTTTTCTTCATCTTGGACTCGATTATCGACGCCAGCTCCCTGATGGATTCAGCGGCTATCGTATTGAGTACTGTTATACCGAAGGAGACACTCTGGGAGCTTCCAACGGCACGGAACTCGAACTTGTTACCCGTAAAGGCGAAGGGAGATGTACGGTTCCGATCTCCTGCATGGCGCGGCAAATGTGGGAGTACAGGGGTTCCCAAACCCAAAAGCCCAGACTTCTTTGCTGAACCTCCCTTACCTGACACGATCCGTTCGAAGATATCCGTAAGCTGTTCTCCAAGGAAGATGGACATAATCGCAGGCGGCGCCTCATTTGCACCCAAACGATGGTCATTGCTCGCGCTTGCCACACAAGCCCGCAGAAGATCCTGATGTCTATCCACAGCCTTTATCATCGCTGCGCAAAAGAACAGGAATTGCATGTTTTCGTGGGGGGTTTCGCCTGGTTCCAGAAGATTGTGTCCGGTATCCGTTGCCATGGACCAATTGAGGTGCTTGCCTGATCCATTGATTCCTGCAAACGGCTTTTCGTGCATCAGGCAGACCAAACCATACCGGCGTGCTGTATTTCGGAGGATCTGCATGACGAGCTGTTGATGATCGGCAGCGATGTTGGATTGTTCGAAGATGGGTGCTATCTCATATTGTCCTGGTGCTACCTCATTATGGCGAGTCTTGACGGGAATACCAAGTGCATAGAGTTGGTGTTCACAGTCCGTCATGTACGTCAATACGCGATCTGGAATGGAGCCGAAATAATGATCCTCCAATTCTTGGCCACGCGGCGGCTTAGCACCGAAGAGTGTCCTTCCCGTGAGTGCCAGGTCAGTCCGCCGAAGGAAGAACTGTTCATCAACAAGAAAGTACTCCTGTTCTACGCCACATGTCGACTCCACCCGAGAAAAGTCTTCGAAACCAAACAGCTTCAGTGCATTGGATGCTGCTTCGTTGAGGCAGACCATCGATCGCAAAAGAGGGGTCTTGTGATCCAACGCCTCGCCAGTCCATGATGCGAAGGCTGTTGGAATACAAAGCGTTGCGCCGTTCCCATGGCGCATGATAAATGCGGGAGACGTTGGATCCCATGCTGTATATCCGCGGGCCTCAAACGTTGCCCTGAGGCCTCCACTTGGGAAGGACGACGCATCTGGTTCGCCTTGGATAAGCTCTCGACCTGTGAACTGGGAAATCGCAGAACCATCGGCCGTTGGCGTTACAAAGGACTCGTGTTTTTCAGCTGTTGACCCCGTCAGCGGCTGAAACCAGTGGGTATAGTGCGTTGCACCCTTTTCCATTGCCCACGTCTTCATGGCCAAGGCTACTGTTTCGGCAATCGATGGGTCCACGACTGCACCACGGTCAATCGTAGCCGCAAGTGATTTCCACACGGGTTTGCTAAGCCGTTGGCGAAGCTCTTCGAGCGTCAGGACATCCGATGCAAACACTTCCGATACCACATCCGACGGCGATGGAACTGGAACGTCCTTCAGTCTCCAATTTCGTGGCATCTTTGTGATATCGGTTTCCAGAGAGAACATGTGATGCTCCTAGTTTCAAGGTTGTATGGGTGAATGGATTGGATGTGACAGTGTTTCTTTATGGGTACTGAGAACAATACTCGTATGAGTCCTTTGTACGCCCTTCCACTGTTGGATTGTAGCCAGGAGTGCCTCCAGTGCTGTCGTGTTGCGTACACGCACCTTCACAACGTGCGACGACGTACCCGTAATTGCATGGCACTCCAGAATGTCCTTCCTAACACGACAATTGCGACGGAATGAGTCATAGGCAGCACTTGAGTCAATATCGACAAAGATGAATGCCGCGACATCGTTACCGCAATGCAAAGGGTCCAACAGTGTACAGTAGCCGCGGATGGTGCCAGCCTCCTCGAGTTTGCGAACCCGATCGCTCACCGTTGGAACAGAAGCTCCAACGCGCTCTGCGACTTCGCTGAGGCTTAATCGGGCGTCGTCCTGGAGCACTGCACAGATCTTCTGGTCGATGTCCTTAAGGATCGTCATCACTGGCCAGCCTTATCTTTACGTTCGTTAGATAAATGCGGTGCAAACTTAACATTCTGCAAGAAGAACACCATCATGATTCGTGATATCGCAGTGTGGTCATGGCGCACCATTGTTGCATTTCTGCTTGGAAGCATCCTCGTTGTTGCTCTGTTTCGTGTTGTTCCACCAGCGGTGACTCCCTTAATGATCAAGCGGGTGGTCATGGCCGCATTTACGGGACACCGTGCGACGATCATCCATAGGTGGGCGTCCTACGAATCGATGGACGGATAAAACGAGGGAAGTTACCGTTGGGCGCAAGTACGATAACTATGCAGACGGCCAAGAATGTCTTCCTTATTGACGTCCGATCAATGGTTCGCAAGGGCTTCGAAGTATACTTTGTGTACTTGATTGAAGCGCTGTGGGGGAAACAGCGCATCCTGGAGGTCTATGCGAATATGATTGAATGGGGTGATGGAGTGTACGGCGTAGAAGCTGCCAGTAGGCTTTATTTTGGCGGCACTAGAGCAGAACAGCTGTCCATGGAACAGGCTGCGCGTCTTGCTGCCGTGGTTCCAAATCCTAGAAGATTCAGCGTAGTGGCACCTAGTCCATACACCAAAAAGCGAACGGCCTTTATTCGAGGCAGAATGGGTGGCATTGCAATACCGCGTGCGGGACAGGAAAGAAGCCGACAGGAATCCAACAGGAAGAGAACGAAGCAGCGGCCTTCTACCGAGCGGTAGCAGCTCTCATAACGTCGACGGCCATCTGCATGTCATGCGGCAGAGGTGTCTCAAATGACATCGGTCGTTTCAGCGAAGGGTGAACGAAGGTCAGATGTCTTGCGTGCAGTGCCTGGCGGGTTACAAATCCAAGCGCCTGTTGCGCTTCCTTTCGGAAGAGGTGATGAACGCTGGCAATCCCCTGCTCCCTTCCACCGTAGTCGGCGTCCCCGATCACAGGATGGCGCTTGTGAGCCATATGAACTCGAATCTGGTGGGTGCGCCCCGTTCTGAGCTTGAGCTTGACAAGACTAGCACACGTATATCGTTCCAGCACCGTGCACTCGGTTACGGCCTCTTTGCCACCTCTATCCACGACGGCCTGTAGTTTACGATTGCGTGTGCTTTGCCCCATGTTGGTTCGAATCACCGAATAGTCTTCCTTAACCACGCCCCAGACGAGAGCCACATACTCGCGGTGGACGGTACGCTCAAAGAACTGGCGAGAGAGGTCATGCGTGGCTTGATAGGTTTTACCAACGACCATAACACCTGTGGTGTCACGATCCAGACGATGAACGATACCAGGGCGTACATCATCGGCACGCATTGTATCAGCTTCATTGTACGATAGGTCATCGTCGTCATCACTTCGATCATTCTGGACCTCAATCGCCTCGCGCTGCCCCATG
>JALOMA010000260.1 GCA_025455735.1 Candidatus Kapaibacterium sp. | reverse complement strand
GTCATATCATGCCGATGGGGCCCATACTCAACTTCGACCTTGCTTACTGTCATCCGTTAATACTTCCACGACCGGCCACAAGCCGGTCGTGTTCGTTTCCGGGAGATTTCCAAGATTTGTCCATGATTCTCTACATCTTGTTCTTCCTTTGTTGCGCTGTTGCAACCGCACGACAGCCACGTCATCCTTTGTCCAATCCAACGAAGGCCGACGCTGAACGTATTATCAATGCAATTCGAGCTGACAGTAGAACGCCTGGAGAGATGATGTTTGTCTCTGTGGGGTTGGACGAACCAACAAAGGCTGACTACGCAGCCTACCGTGCTACGGGACGGAGCCTTCCGCATCGCATCCGCTGCATCACATACGACCCAGTATCAAAAGTCCTGTACGAGATAGCGGGCGAAACACAATCTGGCGTTATTACCGAATTCAAGCGAATCGATGGTGTTCAACCCTGGCTAACGCAAGAGGATCAGGATACAACAACTGCTGTATTATCTCGGCATAAAGGCTTTCAGCTTGCTCTCCAGCGGCGCAACCTAACATTCGACAGTATAGCTATAGAAACGTGGGCAAGCGGTGTGCCTCTTTCGACCTTTAAAAGCAGAATCGTTCGATGTGTTTTTTTTCAACGAAGCCAAGGGCAGCATCGCTACGATCGACCTATCGAAGGACTACACGTCCTTGTGAACCTTACCCAAAAAACCGTCATGGAGTTTCATGATCGCACACTTGCACCTATCGCGAAGCCGGAGGCATGGCCCCCTTCCATAAAAAGAAGTGGAAAATCGTTGCCCGTATGCGACCAGTTCGTATCGTGGAAACAGTGGAAGTTTACCCTTGTGCCCACGCCACGCGAAGGAGTTGTTCTGTATGACGTTTCCTGGAAGGATGGTGCAACCCAGCGTATGATAGCTCATCGAATTTCACTCTCGGAAATGTTGGTGCCCTATGGAGATACGTCTTCGGCGTGGTCTTGGCGAAACGCATTCGACGTTGGCGAGTACGGGCTGGGAGTCAATAGTCGGTCATTAGAACCCAACGTTGACATTCCCACGACGTCTCGAACACTTCCACTTACTGTGATTTCTCCGAAAGGGGCCGTGACAACATTGCAGAACATTATTGCAGTATATGAACGTGATGCCGGAATACAGTATAAGCATGTCGATGTGGCGACTGATAGAATGGTAGGACGGCGCGGTGTGGAGCTCGTCGTCATGCATGTCACAACAATTGGCAACTATGACTATGCCATTTCTTATGTGTTTTCTGAGGACGGAACGATTACCGTTGATGTTGGCCTGACAGGAATTCTTCTGGCGAAAGGCATACAGGATACGGTCTATTCAGTGGATAGTCAGAAAACAGCACACATGGTTGCTCCCGCACTCGCAGCGCCACTGCATCAACATTTCTTTTCATTTCGGATGGATATGGATGTGGATGGAGAGAAGAATACTGTAAGTGAAATTGATGTGTGGTCTCCGGATCAAGGAAGAGAAAACCCACAGGGCAATGCCATCATGATGGATGACTATGAGCTTCGGTTCGAAGCAGAAGCACGCCGGCACACAAATCCCGCGACTGCTCGGCGCTGGGTGATACGTTCAGCAACATCCACGAACGCCTTCGGTATGCCAACGGGATATTGCCTCATGCCTGGAACGTCTGTACGGCCCTATTTGACGGAAGGACATGCTGTACGCAAACGGGCTGGTTTTGCCGACTATGCATTTTGGGCTACTCAATACCGCGAGGGTGAATTCTACGCTTCCGGTAGTTACCCCAATCAGAATGTGACATCGACGGGCCTGCCAGCGATCTCACAAGACAATGCAGTGATTCGCAACCAAGATGTCGTCATATGGTACACCATGGGGGTCACGCATGTGCCACGTCCAGAGGAATGGCCTATCATGCCCATGGAACATGTTCGATTCTCGTTGGTACCAATGGGCTTCTTTGATCGAAACCCACTGTTACCACGCAAGTAATGGTGCCGTTGCCACGCGTCGTTAGAACGGGTTACGTTAAACAGCACCGGTGTTTCAATCTACAGTTTCACTAGGGTGTTATTCTGGACGAATGCCCTGCCACTATTGGGCGCAAAGCCATAGTTTCGATAGCAAAACATGGCGGATATATGGCACGTCCACAGAATAGGCGCTTATGGGATCTGCTCCACTCGTTTACCGAGACGGAGCGGGTAACGATTCGGAAGGTACTGGCTCATGGCCCTGGCCGAAGGCCAGAGATGTTATTGGCGGTGTTTGATGCGGTCCTGGCATCAGACCGCCACGATGACCCCGCAATTGACGGAACGGTGCGAGCGTTTGGGACAAATTCCAATCCAGCGTCCATCAAGCGGAATCTCTATGATACGGTTCTACGAGCAATGCGAAGCCGCCATGAGCGCCGCAATGACATCGACGTCGTCTTAGGGCTATTGGCAGACGCAAACGTGCTGATGAGCAGGGGGCTTAATGACGCAGCACTTGAACGTCTGGAACGGGCGCTTGAGCTAACCACAGCCATGCGGAATCTGGACTTAGCATCCGTAGCGGTGGGCTTAAAGCTGCGGATCGTACGGCAACGAGCGGTGCGAGCTGAAGATGCCGACGTCCTAGAAGTTCTGGAGACACAACGAAAGGTTTTCTATCGTAACACGCTCCGAAACATCTATGGAATGTTGTCCAGACGTTTGATGCAGGCTGATCTTCTGGGAGGACGTAATCGTGTCAATCTGGCCATGGAGATAAGCCTCCACCCAGCGCTGGATGCTGATATGACGGATTGTAGCGTGGAAGAAGATGACTGGCGTATGCACTTGAAATCATACGCGCTGTTTATCGCTGGAGATCTGGACGCGTCATCGGCTCTGCTACGCTCGAGAGCGCGCCGCGTTTTGGACGACCCAGGGCTGGCAAACAACTCCAACGTTACCGCCTTGATTACCAATCTGTTGATTAATCACCTATATGGCGGTACAACGACGCAGTTCGATGAGGACTACAAGTTGTTTGACGCCTGCCACCCCACAAATCAGGGGGCAAAGGAAGACCTGTGGTATCATCGGAACTTGTCTGGATTGATGCGTCTAAGGTGGGAGGAATCTCCAGAGCGCACATTGGAGATCCTGGAAGTTGTTGAAAAAGAAGCTGTGATGTATCCCAACCGAGGACCAGCCCTGCGTGATATTCTGGAAATCCATCGTATCGGTTGCTATATAGACCTGGGCCTGGTACCGCAAGCAAAGCAATGTCTTGCCACCTACTCGCCTTCCGACCAAGCACACGACCACACGATCCTGACGCTGAGATTTCTCGAAATCCGCTGCTATTTGGCGGAGGGGGAATTTGGTGTGATCGAACATCGTTTACGGTCCATTCGACGGTCCCTGCCAGCGCCGCTGGATCAAAGTGAAGCCATCGCCGA
>JALOMA010000259.1 GCA_025455735.1 Candidatus Kapaibacterium sp. | reverse complement strand
GGCGACTTCTTCCTGGTTTTCTCCGACAAACTAGCATGGCCGCGCGCTCCAAGGTGGATGGCGCGGCTGTGGATGCGCGTGACATCCTGCGTGCCTATTCCTATTTGTGCAAACAGAATGAAGGAGACAACAAGGCCGCGAACCGGGTTCTTTCGTTGGCCCGATCACTTGCCGATCGGGGGCACTGGGAACGAGCGGTTGTGGTTGTCTTCTTCTGTTTCAAGAGCGATAGTGCCTTCCCCAACTTCAACGAGATTCCATCGTGGTGCCGATGGATCCTATCCGTTGTCCCCTACGATCAACGCGAACGTTACATGCGGGTTGTGTGCCTCCTCATGGCACTCTTCAAGACGTCCATCATGGATCGCGATGCAGCAGCATTTTACGTTATGCGAACAGGTGGCGACATTCCTGATGAATATAGAAGCACACGACTTCTGTTTCAGACAGCACTTCTGGGAGACCTCTGTTCCTACGGTGGCCCTGCCGCGGTTGACTTCTTTGCTGATGGCATCGTCAGCGCATCCAGAAACCTGAAGGGCGAGGATCGATTGAATGCCATGATCACTGGATTGATATCCAATCACCTTCACGGACCTTTGGAAACGGTCGATATTCAGCTGAAGTCGCTTGAGACCTATTCGGCTGAAATTGGTCTTCATGCGTCTGTCGTTGAGGCAATTTCAGAGCAGGTAGGGCTCGGTATCCTTCGAGGGGATAGCGAGTATGCGCTGGCGCAGGCATTGAGGGCTTTGTCATACGGACCGGCTAGTCGAGCCACGTTCCGGAAGGTTGCACTTATCTCCAATATCATCCCCCTCTTGCAAAGGCCCGAGCATCAAGCTCTTATGCCACAAATCAGGATCAAGCTTGACGAATTGTTGAACCTACCGAACCTCTATCTTTTGCTTCGTCGCACCGTTCAGGCAGCAAGTCTGGTGTGTTTCCCTGAGAAAACAGAGGAGGTTGTTGCTGCACTGAAGTCCGACATAGACTACCAACAAGAATTCTATAACGTTGGAGGAGCAAGCCGCATTGGATCCGAGCTGGCGGTGGCAGGATATTGTCCGCTGCTTAACGGAAGAACTCCCTGGATTCTTGAGGGTACAGTTCAGTATGCCCGTCGCTACGTTGAAAGCAGAAGTACCGACAGGGTCCGTTTAAGCATGCTCACTGCGTCCGTCATCGAACTTTCGTCACAGCATCGGGAAGCGGAAACGATGGCCCTATCTGCTCGAAAACGCTTGTCCCTTGCCAAGGTACGTCACGATCTGAAGTATACGCTGGGCTACCTTCGAACGGCTATCGAGCAGTTTCGTGAACACAAGAATGGGGCCATCGACGAACTGCTCAATGCCATTGCTTCCGTGTTGCATGTTTTTTCTGGTCATTCGATAGAGCTCACGACTACGGACATCGACGCATTCATTGCGACGCATTGCTTGATTGCCGAGACATTGGAAGGGCAACGCGTCGTAACGTCGGCGTCGGAATGGGGTCGGTCCAGTCCCTTACCAAAAAACGTTTCATACGACACATTGAATTCCATCGTGTTCAATATCGTCGTCAATGCCTATCGGCACTCGCCGATGGGATCGGAGGTTCGTATACAACGGCAATCCTCCCCTTCACATCTAAGGCTCATCATTGTTAACCACTGTCGGGAGAGTACGGAAGAATCGGCAGCACCGAAGCCTGAGCCTACCGATCCCGTTCCACAGGGGCGACAGCACGGCATCGGTCTGGCTCTCATTCACACGATTGCGCGAGAGTCTGGACTACTTCTGACGACCAATCGCACGCGCGAGCTATTTACGACAGTCTTGGAGGTTCCTCTATGAAGCGATCCACGTTGCACATTGGCCACGCAGAGTATCGATCGGTCCTTGAGGAGTCATTGGAGGCGTTGTCCGTGAACCACAAGGATCCTCACGCTCACACCTCACTGCTGCTTTTTGACTGTTTTCATGTTCTTTCCGATGAGTCGTTTGCAGATCATTTCCGTCTTTCATTCGAAGACATTCAGGTAATCCAGTACATACGAGCGGGCGCATTCGTTCTGCCGTTTGGAGAACGAGCAGCGGTAGAAGACTCCGTGGACGATCTACCCGCATTCTACAAGCCTTGGATTGCCCTCGCTTCTGCCAAGGCCACTCCCGAAGACCTTCGCAGTTTCATTCACGGTGACGAATACGTTAAGCCGTTTGCCGAACACATCATGTGGATGGAACAGTTACATGAGCAACGTCTTCCATCTGAAATTACGGAGTGGCGGGAAAACCTTTTGGCCCTTCCACCAGGACTATTCCGTATATGTCTTGCTCGATTGTATCGAAGGGACCTCAGCGCAATGACGCCAAAGGTCGCAGGTATTCTTGCGCGTTTCCACAGGAAGACTATCGGCTACCTGGAGTATACGATGATGTATTGGATGAACTACCTTTGTGATTGCCGTTTACCCCCTGACAGATCCACCGAGGATGCGTTTACGGCAGACAGCCAGGTTCTATCCGCGTTACGAATGCTGGAGTTTACGGCTGAACGGATCAAACTCCAGCAAGCTGTCTCCGACAGCCTACTGGACATCGTCAACACATCCATTGCATCGCTTGAAACTGCCGTGTATCGGGACGAGTAGCATCGTCCAGCTCTCGGGAGTCATTGCTTGTCCACGTTGTTGGTCAGTTCCTGGTCCAGGTAAGCACCGCACCGGAATTCGTGCGAAGATTATTCATGGTACCGTTAATACCCGTAGCAGACCCATCCTCAATTCCCGTGCCGACGACGACCGTCCGCCCGGCGGCATCCATATCAACGACCATTCCAAATCGGAGGTCCGTGCCGTTGGACATCGTTGGCAAACGGCGAAAGAGAAACGACGGTATCCATTGTCCACCAATCCGACTGTATGCCTGAGCACTACCAACGTTTGTGGATCCATTGTTCGTGAGCCCATTCACGCATGTTGTTGTTGCGTCATCCCCCACGCAGCCGACGATTATTGCGCCACCATCGCGGGCAATTGCTACGCTTCGGCCGAAGGCATCGCCGCGGCCAGACTGTGTTGACTTTAGATAAGCGCCAGTGGACCATACCGTTCCCACGCGGTTATACGTAAAGGCTGCACCAGCGTCCGGTGCTGAAGTGTTGAAGCCCGGATCCGTTCCTACGCCGTTGCCATCTTCATTGGGTGCACCTACAACCAACGTATTGCCGTCATTCGAGATGTCGACGCAGCTGCCGAACTCATCGGACGGGCGCGGATTATTCCTTGCCTTGATGTAGGCCTGCTGTGTCCATACGCCAGCGTTCTTCACGAAGACATAGGCAGCTCCAGCGTTCGACACAGAATTGTTTGCCGTGGGATTGATGCCGGACCCAGAGCCATCCTCGCGTGGGGCACCAACAGCCAGCGTCGTACCATCGGCGTTTACACTCACGGAGTAACCG
>JALOMA010000258.1 GCA_025455735.1 Candidatus Kapaibacterium sp. | reverse complement strand
AAGCGACTTTGTTCGATTGGCAGCATCGTCGTTGTTTCGGGTAAACCAGAAGTGGACCTACGGTGGTCACACGTCCAGTTCCACCATCCTGATGTGGAACGTGTCGAGGAGCAAGACCTCGCAGAATATCAGCGAGGTGCAATTCTCCCGAAGTACACCATTACGCAAGGAATGCGGAATGCGGGCATCACGATGCGAACGCTAAGGATGCTTGCTCTGCATGTTCTGGATGTCGTTCTTCCAGTGTTGGTGGACCCGTTGCCGGAGAGCATCCGCGAGAGACTTGGGCTCGTCGCCAAAGACATTGCCCTTCGCGAACTACACAGTCCAACGTCTCTCGATTCGTTGGTGTTGGCACAAAAACGAATGAAGTTCGAAGAGCTCTTCTTTTTCGAGCTCCTCCTCGCCGCCAAGGCTACGTCTGCCAAGCGTCCCGAAAGAGGAATTCAGTTTGGGCCTAAAAGTCCACGAGCACGTAGGCTGGTAGAGTCGCTACCCTTTCAGCTGACACGTGCTCAGAGGAGAGTCATTCATGAAATCGTGGATG
The DNA here is from genome assembly GCA_025455735.1 of Candidatus Kapaibacterium sp. GTDB lineage: Bacteria > Bacteroidota > Ignavibacteria > Kapaibacteriales > Kapaibacteriaceae > JALHPC01. Next base: position 2,907 of record JALOMA010000258.1, on the reverse strand, counting down.
ATTGCACCAATGGTTCGCCCATGAATCGACTGCTGCAAGGCGATGTTGGAAGCGGAAAAACCGTCGTTGCCGTTCTAAGTATGCTGCAGGCCGTAGATAACGGCTGCCAGGCTCTCCTGATGGCGCCAACGGAAATTCTCGCCGAGCAACACTATCGATCCATTCAACGGTTGGTTCACGGACTTGACGTCGAGGTTGTTCAGCTCATTGGAGGGCAGCGTAAGAAGGTTCGTGCAGAAATTTCATCGAAGATTGCAACAGGCGAGGCACATATCATCGTTGGAACGCATGCCTTGTTCGAAGCGGCAATAGAGTATTGCAAACTGGGGCTTATCGTCATTGACGAGCAACATCGATTCGGTGTAGCACAACGGGCTGAGCTTCGAAAAATGGGCGTTGCGTCTTTCCCCGACGGACCCAAAACACCCCATATTCTTGTGATGTCTGCAACGCCTATTCCGCGCACGTTGTCGATGACCGTTTACGGCGACCTTGACGTAAGCATCATCGATGAACTGCCGGCAAACCGGAAGCCCATTCGAACACATATCGTCTTTGAATCAAAGCTCCATGAAACCTATCAGTTTATCGAACAACAGATAGACGCTGGTAGACAGGCATACGTCGTCTTTCCGTTGGTGGAGAAATCCGAGAAGCTCGATTTGAAGTCAGCGGTCGAACACTATGAATTTCTCCAGCAGGAGATATTTCCCAACAGACGTGTGGGGCTACTGCATGGGCAGATGCTCTGGTATGAGAAGGAAGATGCCATGAAGTCCTTCTTGGACAAGCAGTTTGACGTGCTCGTGGCTACGACGGTCATCGAAGTCGGTATCGACGTTCCAAATGCTACAGTGATGCTTGTTCACAATGCAGAACGCTTCGGATTGTCACAACTTCATCAACTGCGTGGACGTGTTGGGCGAGGAGCCGAACAATCCTATTGTTTTCTTGCAACAAAGGATCATTTTCAGTACGCCATGAAAAGCAAGGCTGGATTGGAGACGGCTGCAGCCAGCGTAATACGACTTCGCACCATGGAGCAGACAACCGATGGTTTTCGTATCAGCGAAGTTGATTTGCAACTTCGGGGCCCCGGTGATGTGCTGGGAACTCGCCAGAGCGGACTCCCCGAGTTCCGCTTTACCAATCTCGTACATGATGCGCCAATGATTGCAATGGCTAGGACAGAGGCGTTTGCCCTGTTGAAATCCGATCCGCGTTTGAACCTGCCCCAGCACGCCCGACTGCGTGAACGTCTGATTGCCCTGTTTGAAGGGAGTGCTCAATGGATGTCCATAGCGTAAGTGACAGGTCTACCGTAGTTTTGTACCATGATCTTGTCTCCCAGCCTGAGCGTGTCTCCCGCCTCGTCTATCGTCGATCTCCCGTTCAGTTTGAACGAGATATTTTATTCCGTTCAGGGGGAAGGCAGCCGTGCTGGCCTACCGTGCACGTTTATCCGTTTGCACGGTTGTAAACTGCGCTGTACATGGTGCGATACTCCGTACGCCCTGGACAAACGGGCAGGGGGCCTTGCAACCACGGCTGGGCATATCCTTGCCGAGATAGAGCGTATCGGATGTTCGTTTGTGGAATTCACTGGTGGCGAACCGATGGAGCAACCCAACGTTCTGCCATTGATGGCCCACCTCTGCGATCGTAACTTTACGGTTGCTATTGAAACAGGTGGGCATGTTGACGTTTCCAACGTTGACCCACGCGTCATTCGCATCGTCGATGTCAAGTGTCCTGATTCCAAAATGGAGTCACTGAATTTCTGGCCCAACATGGACATTCTCGGCGCATTGGATGAGGTGAAGTTCGTTATTGCGTCGCGCCGCGATTACGAATATGCACGAGACGTAGTTCATCGATATGGCCTCGGTGGGCGTGTTGGGGCCGTACTGATGTCCTGTGTTTTTCATGCGCTTCCATTTGTTGAGCTTGTTCAGTGGATCCTTGAAGATCGGCTTCCTGTTCGGTTCCAGCTACAAATGCACAAGTTCATTTGGAGCCCCGATACGCGTGGAGTGTAACATGTGGGCAATTATTGCAGCACTTGTTGTTGCGTTCGTAGGAACATTTTCAGTTCGTGCTCAAGGGAATGACGAAGACCTTGGAGCGCGGTATGCCCTTCCAGATATCCTAAACGGCGTAAATACCGCCAAGGATGAATACGCTCCCAGATACGATCCTCTACGGAAATCGTTCGTATATGCAACAGAAAGGAATGGCTTTGCTGAAACATGGTGGTGCGCTTTAGGAAGCCACGCAGAAGAGTTTCTAAAGGACCCCTCTCCGGCAGATGGCACGTTCAATGAATCCGGTAGGCAGCGTGCATTCGTAACGTTCAGTGCCGATGGGGCGGCCATGGGGGTCGCCTATCTGCGTCGTGGGGCTTCCCACGTGGTTGGTGTCATTACCGTGCCAAGGGATGGAGGAAAACTGAACACGGGACTTCCTGTTGATGTATGCAATGCATCGACTTTTTCCTCGTATCCAGCCCTCTCGCCAGACGGGACGCGGTTGGTGTTTGCAAGCAAGCGTGAGGGAAGTTCGTTGGATCTGTTCATGTCGGAAAGGCTTCCAGGGGGAGAATGGCGCGAGCCTGTCGTGCTATCGTCAGTATTGAATTCTCCTCACGATGAAATCACGCCCTGTTTTCTCTCGAACGATTCGCTGCTCTTTGCAAGTAATGGTGCCGGCGGCCGGGGTGGCTATGACCTCTTTCTCACCGTTTATGTTAACGGCACTTGGCAAGAACCGGAACCTTTGGAATGGTTAAACAGCGAGTTTGACGAAAGCGACTGCAGCCGGATGCCGGATGGCAGCTTTATCTTTACAAGCAACCGCCCGGGTGGTCCGGGCGGTTACGATCTCTATAGATCCTCTCCTTTGCAGACC
>JALOMA010000059.1 GCA_025455735.1 Candidatus Kapaibacterium sp. | reverse complement strand
CTATCCCGAACTTCGAGCGAAGTCCGCCGTGATTGCCTATCGAAGTGCCGTTCTGGGATATGGCAACGAACCGCAGGCTAGAGCTCACGTTGAAAATGTATTGAAGGCAGCACCATATACTCCTTCAATCCTTCAGGCATTCCTTACTGAGATACTCTCCCATACACAATCAGGTGATACCGAGGCGTATCTTGAGACGTGCTCACGATTGCTCACGTTCGCGCTTGAACAACCATCATACTACGTTCCCGCCCTTTCGGCCCGCCGCTGTCTAGCAGATGCCCTTCAACACGAACACTTTGCCTTCGTCGAAAAGTGGGCCAAACGTTTCGTCCATCACCTTGAACACTCCGGACTCTTGGTTTTGCAGGCCGACCTCCACGAGCTGCACTGCCTTTCCCTCCGACGGCAGCAACGCCTGGAGGAGGCTTTTGATTGTCAACATGACTGGGTACATCGTACCCATGCGTTCTGGCGTGGCTTCTCCAACCTCCGCACGACGGAAATGCATCGAATGCTTAGTCTCGATGCAGAATCAAGGCAGAATGCGGTCCTCCGTGAGCGCACGCAACAGCTGGAAAATGCCATCGAACGTGAACGTCACCACTTGCGAGCGCTGGAAGAACTGCAGGCCCAACGCAATGATATGATTCGCCTTGCCGTGCATGATATCAAGGGCCCTCTTGGAGACCTGCGTTCACTTGCATCTCTGGTGCCATTGTCGTTAGATGATCGCCAGGAACTCTCGGCCATTGCAGATATGATTATTCACTCCACCGATCGCCTCCTCTCGGTCGTGGAGTCATTGTCCCTACGCAACCAAGCTGGTAGTCGATCGCCTGCGCTCCTTTCGGATGCCATTGATATGCGGATGACCATCCAACGCATTGCTGACCGCTATAGAAATGCCGCCTCAGCAAAGGATATCATCTTGAGTGTACCCCCGCCACCTGTCGATGTCTTTGCACTAGGCGATGCAACTGCTGTTGACGAGATCATCGACAACATTGTCAACAATGCCATCAAGTTCTGCTCGGCAGGTGATACCGTGACAATAGTGTGCACACCGTCGGATGATACCGTTGTCGTTTCTGTTCAGGATAACGGTCCAGGCCTTTCGACGGATGACCAACAACAACTCTTTGTGAGACGCGGTACCCTGGGACCACGGCCAACAGCTGGCGAATCATCGACAGGTTCTGGCCTCTTTTTGTGTGCCCGACTTGCAACACGAATGAACGGCTCACTAACCTGTTTGTCAAATGTTGGCACTGGATCGACATTCAGCCTGCGCCTACCCCGCTCACCCATACAGGGACAGCGATGACGAGCCAATTCTCAACACCATCGCAGCATTTGGCAAAACACCTCCGAGCCGAGTTGACATATTCACCCTCGGCAGAGGCATTGCCGTCGGTCGTCCGCGATGCTCACGCCTTCCTTGGCGATCCCTCGCACTCGCAACACTGGAAGATTCATGTTGCCAGTTCGCTGGTCGAGTACTATTCGACAAGGGGCCTTGTCTCCAATGCATGGGATATCGTCGCCGAAGCAAAACGAATCGCAGGCGACGCTCAACGGTATATCTTCGACGCCGAGTACTTCGCGGCCGTCGTCCACAATCGCTTGCGCCACCTCCCTGAAGCATTCGAAATTCTGGAACGCCACCTCGTCGCCATTGATGCTGAACGGTTTCCTGGACCGCGTTCACGAAGTGTTACCCTTTTGGCTACACTGTGTGCCGAAGTTGGCGATCTTGTTCGCGCCGAAGAACTCTTCAAGGAATCCTTTTCTTTGAAGGAGTCAATTGGCGCTCATGGCGCCATTGCAGTATCTGCCTACAATTATGCCGAACTCTGCGAACGTCGCGATGACGACATTCGGGCCCTGGAGTACTTCTATCGAGCCGCAACAGAAGAACGTGAGTTGGGCCAGAGCTCTGGTCTCGCCATAACGCTGGCTAGGATTGCTGCCGTTCAACTGCGTTTAGGACGCTCGCAGGAGGCCTCCACGACCATTGCGGAGTCTCTTTCCATTGCCACAACCGTGGCCAGCCCTGTCGCCATCATTCTGGCCCACATCGTTGCATCCGAAATTTCCGATCATGTGCGCAGCCTCGGCGATGCTGCCCACCATTTGGCGGTCGCCCATACCATGTGGCAGGAACATACCGTTCACATGGCGTCCGTAGCGCTCTTTCGTGCACTTGGTAGCAGAGCAAAACGCAACGGAGAGTTCGATGTGGCGCATGAGAGACTTAGCAAGGCTCTTGACATCGCAGCTCAAGCCCGCGAAACGTACAATGTTGCGGAACTGCATACTCTTATCGGCGAAGTTTACCTCGAGCAGTCACAGCTGTCGTCGGCGCTGGTGGAGTTCTCCACGGCATTCGAGTTGTTCCGCGAAACCCGATCAACGGAACGTCAACTCGCCTGCCTTGAAGTCATTACGCTTATCACCCGCGACTTAGGCTCAACTGGCGACGCCGTTGCCACCATGCTCGACCTCCTGCGGACCTATCGGTTCGAGCAGAAAAAGGCTGATCGTCAACGGTTCGAGCTTATGCTTCATCGCATGACCGCCGAACGCCGTGCCCGTGAGGAAGAGATCCACCGGTTGCGTAACATCGAATTGAGTTCTGCCAATGAACAGCTCATACAGCTCAATCATGAACTCCAGGAACTTGCCGACGAAAAGGACGAGTTCATTGCCATGGCTGCTCATGATTTACGCAACCCGTTGAGTGAAATGCGAAGTTCGCTCATGGTTCTTTCTTCGCATTTTGATCTCCTGACTTCTGATGACGTGAAGCAACTAAGCAATGACCTGTTGAATACCGTCACACGGATGATCAGCATGGTCCACACCTTCCTTGGTGTTGCTCAACGACGTGGAAATGATGGGCTGCTGGTTACGGAAATTGCCGACCTAGCCCAGATCGCCAAACGATCCGTTGAGCGGAATGCTACCCGCGCCACGCGCAAGCATATTACGCTCGCTCTGGAACATTCAGAAGGTTCCGTATGGGCCCAAGGAGATGCAACCGTGATGGATGCTGTTCTGGACAACCTCCTGTCGAACGCCATCAAATTTGCCCCATTAGGCAGCACGGTACACGTCTCCGTGCACGAGAATCCGCCAGCGATCAGCGTTGGCGACGCAGGTCCGGGTATTCCCCTGGAAGAACAAAACGAACTGTTCAAAAAGCACCCGCGCATTTCAACCCGCCCAACAGGTGGCGAGGAGTCGCTGGGGGTCGGATTGTATCTCGCGCAAAGGATGGCACGCCGTATCCACGGCGAAATTTCCTACCGCCGGCGTTCAGACGACGGCGGATCCGTGTTTACCGTACGTTTCAGTCCGACGGTGTCTCCTGCGTAGATTGGGACCATGCACGCCAGACACCATCAAACCATTCACGATGCCGCGTTCACGTCAACGCTCATTGGCCTGCTCTCTAGGGCAGAACCCGAGATCGTTGCCTACTTCCGTCAGCACCTGATCGTTGCGCCTGCGTCGAGTGATCTAGACTTCAATATGGCCCTCGCATATGCGGTCGTGCATCGTCATAACGACCCTGTCGTTCGTGTACGTGTTGCAAACGCCATCGCCATCGTCACCATGGGCAATGGGTCCTACGATGAAGCTCGTTCCATCCTGAAGGAACGCTCCATAGACTGCCAGACGTCACCCATCCTCGATGTGGAATGCGACTACGTGCGTGCTATCATCCTGATGCGAGAAGGATTGCTCGAACGCTCGATTGCACTCCTCGAAGACTGCCACGAACGATGCCAGAAACATGAACTTCCCGATCACACAGTTAGCCGTATCCTGAACATGTTGGCCAGCCTCTATGGCGACCTTGGCCGCGTCGAAGATTCCATACGTATCCATGAGCAGAACATCTTCGTACGCGAACGCCTCGGCGACCACCCAAGTCTGGCCGTAGCCTACTATAACTATGGCGAGGTCTGGAAACGTCTGGAAGACTACGAAACGGCCTATGACTATATCCTGCGGGCATATACGATCGAAAAAGCCTACAATCTCACGCTCAACCTTGTAACCTCGGCTGGCTCGCTGGCAGCAATTCAAGCACGACTGGGCGACGAAGAAGCCACGCGAGCATTTGCCAATGAAGCCGTCGACCTTGCCTTGCAGTCTGGCGTTGGCCACCAAGTGGTCTCCGCCATGCTCTACAAAGCCGAAGCCCTGATGCATGTTAACGACATCAGCGGAGCGCTGATGGTCCTCGACGATATCCTGAGCCATCACGTTACCTCAGAGCAACCGCCCCTTTTCGTTGACACATTGTCTCTACGCGCCGAGGTATTCCTCAATCTTAACAAACCCGAAGCTGCCCTGGCGGATCTCTACGAGGCACAAGAAAAGCTCCCTGATGAACAGCATGCCTATGCCGTCATCAATCTTAAACATAAAGAGCTTCGCGCCCTAGCCGCCCTCGGGAACTTCGAACGCCTTTGGGAACGAGCTCTCGACGTGGTTCCTTTCGAGATTGCGCAGAAAAACACCCATTCCCTTCAAATCTCGCTAACAACCATCGCCGATTCCTTCGCGCACAATCACCCATCCGTAGAACAACGCGTGACGTTCTCGTCGTGGATGGCTCAAATGTTGGCGTTGTTTGCCGATGCCGACAAACTTCGGCTTCGCCTTGCCAATCAGCGCTTTGCACGCGAACGGTCCAAACGCGAAATGGATATCGAGCGACTTCGCAATGTCGAACTCGCCAGCGCACTCAGCAGACTGGAGTCCGCTAATGCTGATCTTACCCGCCTTGCAACGGAAAAGGACGATATGTTGTCCCTCGTTGCTCACGATCTGCGCTCCCCACTTGCAGGGCTCCGCAACCATGTTGATTCCATACTTGACAACCTTGGCAACTCCAGTGGAATAGCCATCGCCCGTGCCGAGCTTGAGTCCATGAAATCCACCATCAATGGCCTCCTGACAAGCGTGCGCACTCTGCTCGATCTGGGTCGCTCCAATAGTGCACTGCATCTTCAGTTGGTTGACGTAAACTTCGTCATCCGGCAGGCCACCGACCGTCATTTCTCCGCCGCGCGCAGCAAGGCCCAACGATTACATCTTTCGCTCTGCAATGAGTGCTTCATCGAAACGGAACCCAATATCGTTGCCGCCATCATCGACAACCTTTTGAGCAATGCAGTAAAGTACACACCAGCAGATGGTGGCATCACAGTTACATCCACATGCACCGAAGACGTCATCAACATCTCCGTGCATGATACCGGCCCCGGCATACCCCAGGAAGCAACGGAAAGGCTCTTCACGCGATTTGGTAAACTGGTAGACGACGACGCCACCATTGATTCCATCGGCATGGGTCTATTCCTCTCTCGGCGTATGGCGGAACGCCTTGGCGGCACGCTCGTCCACGCCCCTGGCCCCAATAATGTTGGCTCAACATTCACCTGCACGCTCCCTCGCCATACACCATAAACAGCAAACCCCGGCAAGCCGGGGTTCACTGTGACCTCAATTCGTATTCGTGTGCACGTGGCGACTCCCCTATTCCGTCCAGCACCGTTTCCAGCACCGTCCGGTGACCTCAATTCGCACGAGTCAACCCGAATACGACTGTAGAGTTTTCGTGTGGTCAGTCTATTCCTTTTCTCCACATGATGCCAATCCGCAACATCGCATTGTTCCACGATGTCGGATTGCTTGTTATGGGCGTGCCAACATAAATGCTGGCAAATGGCGTAATCAGTTGCTTTCGATATCCGAACAGGCCAACCATAAAATCGTGCCCGACTCCGAGCTGTAGACCAATTCGTGTGGAATAGTCAATAGACGAACGAAACTTGATACTGGTATTCGGAAAACCCGGCTCGCCATTGGGACGAGGCGTGTTGGCTTCTTCATGTTGCCAAAGCGAAGACTCTTCACCAAGGACCGGGATATCGACCTGCATACCAATCATGGCATACGCACCAACCTTGCTTAAACGCAGACGTGCTTCAAATGCGGGGGCAATATACAGCACGGACGATACACCTTCATACCGGGCATTGAAGGCATATATTCCCTCCGACACCAAGGTGGAACTCTCGGCAGTAGCATATCGATACTCGCCACCAATCCCTCCCACAAACGTCCAAGGACGATCCGGCGCACGATATTCAACAACCGCTTGAAATCCAGCACCATATCCGGAACCTCCGTCCATGGTTGCCTTTAATCCGGTTGCACCTGGTGCAGTGCTTCCGGCATAGGACATCGTTAGACGGCCAAATTGCTGCATCACCGTACCATAGACCCGTCCGCCAAGCCACCATGTTTCGTTGACGAACAATGAATCCGCCGAACCCGCATCAAGCTTGTTTGCCTGCTGAGCATAACCGGAAAGGGGCCCTGCCACGACTATGGCCATGAGGAGAGCAGCGATATGGAAAAAACGGACGCTCATCGGACGAGTTGGGCCTTGAGAACAACACGGGACTGTTCTTCCACTGCAGTTTCATCAAAAGGAACGGCGATGAGAATGAGGTTATACATGCCAGCCGAAGCCACACTCTCAGCATCAAAAACAGCTAGATACGATTGGCCTTTGGCATATTCCTTGTTGATGATGGGTTGGCCATTTTCGTCTTTCAGATAGGTGATCAAACGGCCACCAAGATCATACGCTCCAGCCGTCAAGCGCAAGCGGTCGTCGGCGTTGAATCGCGCCGATGTGCGGTCCGAAAATGGATTGTCCAACAACTGAGCGTTCGAGATAATGGGACTTGGAATACGAACCAGAATCGTATCGTGGTAACGCACCGTCCCCGTATTCAGCTCTCGAGATGCCAACCTATATGCGTAGTATTCACGACGATATTCCACACCGTCCAATAGATTCAGATAGTCTCGGCCTGTCGGGCATGCACATGCACGCAAGGATGCATTGTTCTGATGATCAAGCTGTTCGCGAGGCTCAAAGCTCAACCCGGTCAGACGTCCTCCAGGGGCCAAAGAACGCTCAATGAAAAATCCTGCCGTATTGACTTCACATTGTGTGGTAAACGACAAATTAACCGTCATGTCTCCGACGTATTCACCAGCAAATCGCTGCACAAAGACGCTGTCGCATTGCCCCGTGCTGTCGCCGCGGTCATACCGAGTAAACAGCTCAATATTGTCATGATTGGAATACCACACGTTGCGCCCACTACCCTCGCCCGTTACAGAGTCATGATCGATCTTGAAGGCATTGGCTTGGTAGAACGAATATGGTGCCGTCCAGTCGAGGGAACCAATAAGTTGCGACCCGTCCTTCGTGCGCAATTCAAAACGTCCCAACACGTATGGCTTATTTCGTTCCAGCAATCTCCACGCATTTCCAGCACTATCGGGGCCAAGGATCATGATGCTTGCTCTACCATTGGCTATCCGAGGCACAATGGCATAGGCATCCATAGCTGTTGCATCATACGGGCGCAAGGGAAGTGCGCTTGAACCCGGGACAAGCACTACCTCATGCAGCGATTCCGTGAGTCCACCCGTTTGGGAAAACGCCGGATTGTCGATCCTGAACGTACCATTGGCCCAACGATCCCACTGATCCGTCAACCGCGTTATCGTTAGGTCGAAGACCAACCTGTCCGGGCGAGCATCGGGAACACCCCGAATCGACACAGCTGCGTCGAATTGGCCCGTTACTTGGGCCAAGGCCCCTTGCCAACAACAGCAAAGGGCGAGGAATATGAGAATAATCCTAACGCGGTACGGCACTGCTGCGTCCTCGATTATTCCATGACATATTCCAGTCATCCGTGGAGATGATGCCGTCCAAATCCGTATCGTAGAGCGAATAGGATTCCAGGTCGCGCTGATTCCAGATAAGAGCTTGATCGGGGCGAAGAACATCGCCATCGGCAGTAACGTCGCCAGCGACGAGACCAAACACACGACGTCCATTTTCGATACCAAGGAGTTTCAGGGCGTTCGCGCCGCCGAAAACTCCCGTACCAGTCGTAAAGTCCAAGAATTTGCGATTCGTTCGCTCGATGCGCTCACGTTGATCCGTCATGACGGCCAAGTGATTTCTATGCCTGAAGACAAGGAAATAGTCACCAGGCGTGACGTCCGTTATCACAACAGGAGACAAGTTCAATGGATCAACAAGGTAACCGCTTTGCGTCAACAGAACCGTTCGATAGAAGCTGGTGCCACCGCCCACGTTGCTCCGCAGTTCCACGACGATCCAGTCCACGACGGAGTCCGGGATGGCGCTGGCGACGATTGCGGACGACAGTGGGTCCAACGTAAACGGATATTCGCGTGGTGGCGTAAGGGGTATGAGGTCCCGCCTCCGAAGGTCAGTTGCCATGACGGCTGCAAACCGATCGCCCTTGCTTCGTACAGCACCCTCGAGAAGCAAACGGGCATTGAGTATGTAGCTGGGAATGGACGATGACAAACCAATGGCAAAATCACCGTTACGCGTCACCCCACTGGAAACACTAAATCTCCATATGGGATTGCTACGGACTGGCATTTGCGAAACGCCTTCCGGAACGTATTCGGCACCATCGAAACGCAATAGTACAAGGCTGTCGACTTTATTCACGAGTGCAGAAATCGTTTCGATGCTAGTTACGTCTTCGGAGCCTTCGACGTAGTCCGAGCGCCAGGCATAGCCAAACTCTGCATTGAACGTACCGTCTGCAGCCTGCCTATCGGAAGAATCTCGCATGGAGAGCTGCATATACCTGCGCACTTTATCTGCGCCAACAGGGACGGGTTCGGGAATGGTGGTGGGTTTCGATCGCAGTCGAATGGCTCGTACGCCACCCATGTCGGCAACACTTGCGAACCGGAAGGCCGTTTGACCATTGTTCATGAAGACGAACTCTCCCGGCGTAATGGTCGTGCGGAAGAAGGTGCCATCAATTTCGGGACGCAGCGAGGTATACCTTGGATCGAATCCCGGAGTGTAGGTCAGAACAAATCGCGACGCGTCGGACGGTTCCGTAAATATTGAACCGCCAAGAATCAGCGAGTCGTTCACCGCAACGTTCCAAGGAAGGACAACACCGCCTGGATTTTCCTGCCGTAATTGTTGAAGCACGACGGGGTCTTGAGGAAGTTCTGGGCCACCATTTGTGCGCGCAGTTCCATAATAGCGCACGTTCAGTGCAGTATCTGCGTCGGGAATCGCAGCTATGGAGCCAACATCGGAACGCCATATCCAGCTATTTCTCTGCATGCGGAGATTGTCATTGACACTCGTTTGCATGATTCCTCGCTGGAGGTCCAAACGCTCGCCTACGCGCATACCTCCGCCACGCGTCATCACTGCCTGGGTTGGATTGTTCAATTCCAGGACCGGTACGAAGCCCACACCACTGATGGTTTGGTCAGCCGTTCCATTGAGTAGGATCGTGCCAACACGCCTTCCTGGATTGACAAGTCCGCTATGCGTCACCGTCCCCCGTGCTACGATGCGTGCCTGTGGGGTCAGGTCAAAGATCGTAGACGAATCGAGGGACGAAAAGAGACTCCATGCAATCGTATTCTGCGACGGTTCCAGCAATCGTTTCACGGATCGGCCCTGGAAATGCACGTCAACGTACGTCATCTGCTCCACGCGTTGTGAATCCAACGGATTGTCCCGCACATATTCGACCCGTCCGCCAATGGAATCCTGCTTGATAAATGCATTTCCACGAACGATAATCGTGCCCGTATTATGGATGGTGCCGTCACTCTGAAGGAGGCTCCGCGACGTCTGTGCTTGGATACCAATAGCACTACACAAGACGATAACTGCCAACAGTCTCATCGGCTTGCTCCCACGATGAGTGTGCCAGCATTGAATATCGTTGCGTCCGTGCCAAGCACTAGATTGGGTGTCGTGAACGTCGCGATGGGATAGAGCACGAGGCCGCCATCGATTGGTGCACTGCCAGTATCGGGCGTGGCCGTTGGCACCAGTCCCGACGCAATGCGATTGGACGTTAGCGTGACGTTTTGATCAGGAACCAACGAGAATGTTGCAAAGGAGGGTTGTCCGCCAAAAACAAGCGAAGAATTCGCAGTGGTGCCTATCAGCACGTTTGTTGCCATGCTGTCGGGGTATGCCTCGTTGATGGCATAGTTGTCGTTGGCACGGACGTAGCCAACGTGTACGGTAAAGCCATCAATGATGACGCGGTCCTGCGGCTCCGGCTCACGGCCTTCATCCCAGGTATTGGGATTACTCCACCTGCCACTGACGATGGCGCGTAGAACGTCCCGGCTGCCACGCAGGAGAAGGTCATTACCATTATCGATGCGCGTATTGTCAGGTCCAGTATCCGAGAGCCCTCGCAGTTCCAGATATGCCAAGCCCGAGCTTTGCGCCAGAGTACGACGTTCATAGGTTGGCGGCACCGTCGGCGTCAGCTTGAGAGCCCTGCTGCCTGGTGGCGCATATGCATTGTACATTTTCAGCAGCTGCTCGCTTGCTCCCGGCGTCCACGCCGTTGGCATGTCCGTAGCCTTGTAGCCAGCCCTGATGGTGGCTGTCCAAGGGCCAATTGCCGTTACGGTAATCTTCCGATTGACATCCGTTCCCGCATCAAACGCATTCGGTTGTGTTGCCGGGCGAACATCCAAGGTAAATTGTTGCGGGAGTACGTCGAATGCAGCTTGCGTTTCAGCATTGTTATACGTGTAGCGCGCACCTACCACTGCCCCATCCAGGGTTCGCCTGAAGCCCCCAACAACTTCTGCGTTGGACGTATATCGTGCGCTATCGGTACGCATAGTCAGCACGTGGGGCACCATGGTTACGTTTTCGTCGTTGACAGACAAATCAGACGCCAAGAAGACATTACCACTGGCGGTCTTGGTGGAACCAGCCGTGCGCAAACGTCCATAGGGAGAATCAGCTGCTGTTGCCTGAATGACCTGAGGCGACGTACCAACGTAATTCACGAGTGACGTAGAATGGAACGTTGTGTTCAAGAGTGGTCCATAAGCGTTCACAAAGCGGCCCTGTACGTCCATTTGTGCACGGACGCCCATAGACATCAGCGCTGCTCCATCGTCCTTAACGGACACATCGGCTGCTGGATGGACAATCACCAAGCCAGCGTCATCGGGAATCACGAGAGAACCGCGGAAGACCTGCACGGTGGCACGGAAGTCCGTTTGGCCCGATCCAGTCCTAAGGGATCCTCCGGATACGATCTCGATCGTTCCTTGTTCATCGGAGGTTGTTCCCCAGCGCATGTTTCCTTCCAAGCGCAGTGGCGAGGCTGGATCCTGGAGGAACGTCTCCGATACATTGGCATCACTGCCGCCTGGAAGTCGCTTGGGGCCATTCAGAAGACGGAGATCGCGGTAACGATTCACGCCCAACAGTCCGCCTTCGGCAGCAATATCCTGCTGCCTTGTACCATCGTAGCCAAAGATTCCCAAGTAGGTACGATCTCCGGAACGTATAATCCGATAGTCCTCGGACACATATGTTTCGTTCTCGACAGTTCGCGAGGCCCCCTCCCGTAATTCGAGATTGGTGTAGTACCGTCCATGCACCCGCTGATTGTTGGAGTCTCGCTGATACCGTACCAAACCAGGCACCCGCCACGATGGATCACGACCAAGAGCCGTCAGACCGAGCATATTGTCGGAGAGATCGGTAAATCTGTTCTGCGTACCTTCAAACTGCAGTACGTTGTTGGTAATATTCGTGTAGGGTGCAGCATTTCGAAATGCCCCACTGTCACTGACGAATCGGATGACACCGCGGTTCGAGACTTTGCCTGTAGGGCGGTTTTCGAGGTGTTGGCCATGGACAACCGACCCTGCCAGAAGCAGGGCGACGCCGATCATCGATATGGTGAAGCGATTAATCACAGAGGTTTAGGGACGGCCAAGAATAATCTCACCGTCGTTGGCCAAATCACCATCGTTAAAAATGGTGCCAAAAACACGCAGTGCGCCTGGATCATATCTCCAGCACGTCCCAGCTATATCGATGGAGAGATTCCGAGAAATCGATACGGAGCTATTGCGAAACATGAACAGACCACCGCGAACGATCGTAACATCACCATTGAAGGTTACTTGAGCACTATCCTGTACGTCCATACGCCCTTCCTTGTTGAGCGTGGATCCATTGACAAACACCAATGCTTTCGTGCTCACGTGAATTGTAGCACCGTTATTGGTAAGTGTCTGACAGGGGGCCTTGGCCCAAGCAGCGGCCAAAAGAACCAGTATGATGGGAAGTGAACGTAGCATTATTGTTCTTTACCGACAGGAACCCACTTTGAGCCATTCCAGATAAACAAGGCAGATTCTCCTTGCTGGATATCCCAGTCACCGACACCACTTGGCAGATTGCCGCCGTCAACAGACACCTTGGGATTGCCACCCCCGGTCATGGCATTTTCGACAACAACAATCTGGCCAATGAACAAGCCGTTTTCAAGATCGACTTCAGATCCTGAAGTACCTCCGGTTACACGGACAAAGCTGTTCTGTTGTGACGCCAGGACAGTTCCATCATTGGCATTTGCTTCTGTGGCAACACCACCAGATCCAGCCGAACCATCGGACGTAGAGAATGCAACCCATGCTTGGTCAACG
>JALOMA010000257.1 GCA_025455735.1 Candidatus Kapaibacterium sp. | reverse complement strand
CGCACCACATCCGGAGCATGCGCAATGGTTATTGTCGGCGGGGCACCAGCTTCCGCAAGTTGTTGCCGGAGAACGGCCTCATCCCCTACGAGGGTAATAACGACAGAATCCCCCAACAATCGGGCCGCCAGGATTGCTCCGGAGACCTCGTTGTTGGGGGCAAAGTCGCCTCCCATGGCGTCTACTGCAACACGTACTGGAGACACAGTACTGCGTTAGTCGATGGTAAGCACCTTCCGGCCATTGTAGTAGCCACAGCTGTGGCATACGATGTGCGGTTGCTTCGCAGCGCCACAGTTAGGGCAGCTTGATAGCGATGGAATGGACGCCTTATAGTGCGTACGGCGCTTCGCGCTCCGTGTTTTCGAGTGCCGGCGTTTTGGATTTGGCATGGAACTTCCTCCTGGTTCAGGGTTTCTTTAAGGATCGCAGTGCAGCCCATCGGTCATCCACGACGTTATTTGCATCACGATCCGAGCTGCTTTCATGGGCTGAGGGGTACAATTCCGATAGGTCACGGTCACGCCACTGTGGTGCGACTTTCCTCATCGGAAGCGCCAGCATCAATTCCTGGCGGATATCTTCCGAAATCAGAAGGACCTTTTGATCGTCGCGGACACCAATGATGTCCTCCATACGCTCTGGCGATGATGCCTGCTTGATGGCCAACTCGTTGTCAACTACAACGTCCAACGACAGCTCGCACTGTATGGGTTCGTCATACTCTTCCAAGGACCGGTCGCAGATAAGATGCGCTACCGCAGCGACGTCAACGTCAAGGTGCATTCGCTTTCCGTTGCGAGTGATGTCTCCCGAAATGTGGACGTCGCCGCGGAACTCATCGCCTAAACCGTCAATGTCGCCGACAGGTACCGACATATCAATCGGATGTACTCCGTCGTGCAAGCCCTGGATCGAGATGGTTACCATCGTAATGTTCCTGGGTGGTGCACAAAACAAGAGCGCAAAAATACGGGAGTGGAACGCCAAATCCAACTGTTCGAGGACGTCAAGGCCATGCTTGTTGATTTGCCACATCGTCACGCGTGACCGGACGAAGAGCACGATACAGGAATTGAAGGTGACTTCTCCATACCAACCATGACAGTAATGGTACGCGCACTCCTCTATTCCATCCGTCGGGATGTTCGATTCTTGATGTTGTTACGCTCGATCCCTGACGAAGATCTTGTTGCAATCAATCGTCAACTTGGCGAGATTCTTCGCAGCATGCCATCCAACGAATCGCATCCTGATGAGATCGTTGACGAGGCCCTAGTTGTTTTGAGGAAAATCACGGCCTGCGTTGATCGAGACCCTGCTCCAGGTTCACTTGTGGAGCAGCTGTCTGAGCGGATTTTTAGCTCGTGTGCCGACGCCATCATTCGGAGTTTGCGGCAACGCAGAATTCTTATCTGCGTTGCGTCTGTCATTGAACCAAGGCCCCCTATCAAAAAGGAAGTGGCGGATACCCACTGATCGTGGATATCCGCCACCGCGCAAGCACATGGTCTTTCAACAGCCAAGCGTCGAGAGATTGTCCTTCGCAAACTTGTTTGCTGCGTCAATCTCGAGAACCTTCTTAAAGGCCTTACAGGCCTCGGCCTTGTTCCCGTCGCCTTGCAGACCGATTCCAAGATAGAGCCAAGCGAATGGGTTCTTTTCGTTCACGGCAAGAACGGACTTGGCATGGCTAATACAGTTCTTCCATGCTTTGTCTTGGAGGTCCAAGGCGCATAGTTTGATAAGGGCTTGTTCAGCTTGTTTCCGGTTGGTTTCGGCGCCGGCCTGGCACGATGTGGCAATGGATTCCAGGAGCGTACGAGCCCCAGCAACATCTCCGCGAACCAATAGGACTTCGGCTGAGCGAAGTTGGAAGAAGCAATTGCCAGGCTCTTTGGCGAGGGCCATTTTATAGTAGGCATCGGCACTATCGACTAGCGAATCCGCAAAGAAGTTATTGCCAATGAACAACAGAATACGTCCATCGAGCGAATCGGAGCAATGTGCCAATCGACGTTTGAAGATGTCCGTCGACAGTGCGTTCTGGTTCTTGCCTTGGAGAAGGAGAGCAAATCGGAACATCAGTTGGCACTGTTTGGGGTCGAGACTGGCAGCCTTCGTCATTTGTTCGATGGCCTTCGTGGTATCACCCGTTAGGACGAGCGACGTACCGTAGTACCAAACGTCCGAGGGTTCGAGGATTCCAGCTGCATTAGCCGTTGCAAACTGAGCTGCAGCTTCTTTCCACTGTTTCGTTCTAAATGTACAACGAGCCATATACAGGCTTGCTTTGGACTTGACGGAATCGATACGGGCAGCTGCATCGTTCAAGTGTGTTCGTGCGCTGTCACAGGCGTTGAGCTCGTAGAATGCGCTGCCAAGGTACCATGAGGCAATATCTTGGCCCGTTCCCAATGGACGAAGCGCACGATATCGAACAAGTGCACCTGCCGCATCTTTGTATCGTTTGCCGAGATAGAGAATCTTGCCCTGTTCAAACCAAGCGCGTGCATTGTTGGGCTCCAGCCGGGTAACGTCCGCCCATGACTGCAGAGATCGCGTGAAGAGCTCATTCGAAAGATCCCGATCCGACTCGCGATTTGCAAGCTTCCAGTAGCACTGCGCAAGGTTAAAGTGCGCTTCAACGAGTGTAGGATCCAACTTAATGGCCTCCTCGTAGTTGCTTCGAGCGAGTTCGTACACCGGAATCGGTTTGCTATTGAAGTAGATGTTTCCAAGGGCCAGATAGGGTGTTGGACTCTTGGGGTACTTCTCACGAGCTTGAGCAGCCACGAGACTCGCTGCCTTGGAAGAATCTGCAGCTACCAATGCATCGACAAGGGCCGAGTACGATTCTACCGAGTTGTCCTTCTTCAGAAGAGCACGCATCCGCGTGGAGGCTTCGTCGGGTTTGCCATTCAGGCTAAGAGCCTTGGCATATAGCCGAACAATTGCTGGATTGTCATCATCTTCGGCGAATGCTCTTTTTGCGTACAAAAGAGCTGTATCGGCCTGTTCAAGTTCGAAATAGATAGTCGCTGCAATCTGTAGGACGTCTTCGTTGGAAGGTTCCTTTGCAACAGCTCTGAGAATAGCTGCTCTTGCCTGTATGAAGTCACCATCGACGACATATTTCTTGGCTTGTTCAAAATCTGTCTGTGCATACAGCATAGTGCATGCAAGGCTGAGTGTCCAGACAAGGGCAATCAGGCGTTGATTCATGTGGCGTTATTCCTGCGGTGTTAGTTCCAGTTTGATGAATTCAGGGAGTATGCCTGCTCGAAGGAACACCTTTTGCGCTTCGAAGTTCTGGTACAGATAACCAGCCACTCCCGAGGCAAGGTTGAACTGGTGAGGTCGTTCAAGGAGCACGGCATAAATAGGCACGGCATAAGGATACTTACCCATACGAACGTATCCCGGATGAACATGTTGTGGATATACACGTTCGCCTTTGCT